>DAISJE010000007.1:0-22397 GCA_036821665.1 Bryobacteraceae bacterium
TTAATCGCCAGTCAAGCGGATCAGGCGGCGAGCGCGGAAAAGGCGAAAACTGCTCAGCAGCAGAAAAAAAGCCCTGCGCAGAAGGAGAAATCCGAAAACGCACTTGCGGATTTGATGGGTGGACCACGGCTCGACCAGGCGGCTGTTGAGCGCGGCCGTCAGATTTTTGTTCCAACCTGCGGGTTTTGCCATGGCAACGATGCTCACGGCAAGAGCGGACCCGATCTGGTCCGATCGGCCTTGGTGTTGCACGATAACAAAGGCGACACGATTGGTCCGGTGATCCGCAACGGTCGTCCCGACCGAGGTATGCCCGCTTTCCCATCTTTTTCCACTGAACAGATTGCCGATATCTCGACTTTTCTGCACTCGCGCGCACAAGCCGTATCGAATCGTTTTGCCTATAAAATTGGAGATCTCGTCACGGGCGATCCGCAGAAAGGCGCCGCTTTCTTTAGAGGCGAAGGGCACTGTGACGAATGCCACTCGCCTACTGGCGACTTAGCGCACGTCGCAAGCAAATACGAACCTGTAGAGCTACAGCGTCGCATGTTGTATCCTGCCCCCAACCTCATCGATCTATTCCTCGGGAAGGCTGTTAAGCCTCCTGCGCCCACAAAGGTGATTGTCCGTTTGCCGTCGAGCGAAGAAGTGTCCGGCACCCTCATTCACATGGATGAATTCACGGTTTCCATGCACGATTCTGGCGGCTGGTACCGTTCGTTCTCCCGTGACAGGGTGAAGGTTGAGGTGCACGATCCGAGAGCGGCGCACGAGGCGCTCTTGCCGAAATATACGGATGACGAAATGCACAATCTCCTGGCGTATTTGGAGACATTGAAATGAAAACCTGCATGCTCGCGGCGCTGCTATTACTCGCGCCCTTTACCGATAATGCGCAGCAGTTACCTCCCAGTGCGATACTAAAGCCCGCTGCGGACAGTTGGCCGACTTATAACGGCGACTATTCCGGACGACGCAACAGTCCGTTAGATCAAATCAACACCTCGAATGTCTCATCACTGAAAACTGCCTGGGCCTATCGGGCCACCAACTACGGGGCGGGCGGCTTCGGATCGGTGATTAAGTCAACGCCGCTCGAAGTGAACGGATTGCTTTATCTCACAATGCCCGATAATGTCTGGGCTGTTGACGCGCGAAATGGCCGTGAAGTTTGGCATTTCAAATATCCGCCGAATCAGGGCGGTCACATCGGCCAGCGTGGCGTTGCGATGTGGGGTGACTGGCTTTACTTTGAAACGCCGGACTGCAATCTGATCTCTCTCAATGCCAAGGATGGCAAGGAACGCTGGCGTAAGCAAATTGCCGACGTGAAGCTTGAATATTTTTGCACCATGTCGCCGCTGGTCGTCGGAAATCATGTTATTACCGGCGTCGGCGGAGATTCGCTCGACAATCCCGGATACCTGGAATCACGTGACCCGGAAACGGGCGACGTTCAATGGCATTGGAATACTGAGCCGAAGCCGGGAGAACCGGGCGCGAACAGCTGGCCTAATGATGACGCCCGCAGCCACGGCGGCGGCATGACATGGATGACCGGCACGTATGATCCGGATTTGCATCTCATTTATTGGGGTACAGGAAATCCCAATCCGGTGCACGCCGGTGAGGCGCGAAAAGGTGACAATCTGTGGACATGCTCGATTGTGGCCTTGGATGTGAACACGGGGAAAATGGTATGGGGCTACCAGGTATCGCCGCACGACACGCATGACTGGGATGCCGTGCAGACGCCGATTCTCTTTGACGCCGAATTCAAAGGCAGGCAACGCAAGCTTTTGGCGCAAGCGAGCCGCAATGGATTTTTCTTTGTCTTGGACCGCACCAACGGCGAACATCTCTTAACTGCTCCATTCATCAAAAGCAATTGGAGCTTAGGCATCAACGGCAAAGGTCAGCCGATTCCCGATCCCAAAAAAGAGCCCTCGCGCAATGGCACGCTGGTTTCGCCGAGTTCGAACGGTGCATCGAACTGGTTTGCACCGAGCTTCGATCCCGCAACCGGCTTGTTCTATGTAGTGGCCTCGCAGAGCTATAGCGTGTTCTATTTGACCGCCGAAGGAAAGCCGGAAGGATTTGCGGGCCGGGATGATTTTTTAAATTTTCCGGGAACAATCAAGGCAATTGATTACCGGACAGGCGATATTCGCTGGACGCACGATATCGGCGCAATGGGTCCCGGTCTGTTAACCACGGCCGGAAACTTACTCTTTGCTGGCGACAATTCGGGTCATATCATGGCGCTCGATGCCGCCAAAGGCACAACGTTGTGGCATACGAGCGTAGGTGCGAACCAGACGAATGGTGCAATCACATATGAGCTCGATGGTAAACAATATGTTGTGGCAGGAGCAGGTGACACGCTGGTTGCTTTTACATTGCCTGCCTCGCCGAAATCGTTAGGAGACGCGAATGCCGGCAATTTCTAGAAGAGGATTTATGAGACGTGCGACGACGGATACGGTAGCCGCCGGGATCGTGTTCGCAGGTGCGCGAGAACTCCGTGCCGATCCATTAGGTCTGCCGATCGGATGTCAGACTTATCCCGTCAGAAAGATGATTGCGGAGGACTTCCCCGGCACGATCAAAAAACTTACAGGCGCAGGTTTTCAGAACATCGAGCTTTGTTCGCCGTGGGGTTACGCTGATTCCGGTTTCGGCGGTCTCGCCAAATATAAAGGTGCGGAGCTGAAGAAGATCTTAAACGATCTGGGAGTCGCCTGTATCAGCTCCCATTTCGGAATCGACGAACTCCGGAAGAACATGGCGGAAAGAATCGAATGGGCGAAGGATCTCGGCTTAACGCAGATGATGGTGCCGAGTCTTGATGGCCCAAAAAATCCGACCATGGACGATGTGAAGCGCGCCGCGGAGGAGTACAACAAGCTGGCCGAGCAATCGGCTCAGGCGGGCATCCAGCAGGGCCTTCACAATGAGGGATTTGAGCTCTCAAAGGTTGATGGCAAGCGAACCTATGACATCTTGTTTGAACTTCTCGATCCCAAGCTCGTCAAGTTTCAGTTCCAGGTCTCGACCATAAGCCAGGGCTACGATGCTGCCGAGTATTTCACAAAGTATCCGGGCCGTTTCATTTCGATGCACGTCCAGGGCTGGGATGCGAAAACGCGCAAGATCGTGCCGGTGGGGCAGGGAACGCTTGACTGGAAGAAGATCTTCACCGCCGCGAAAACAGGCGGAATAAAGAATTACTTTGTTGAAATGGATCTCGACAAAATGAGAGCGAGCGTCCCATACCTGCACAGCTTGCAGGTTTGACCACCCGTGCTAATTACTACTTGGGCTCGATCTGAGCCGCGCACGCAGTAAGCGGATTCTAGCTGCGGTAGGAACCTTTCGTATCCGGGGTTGCGAATCGGGTATCTTTGCGCACCCACGGCATAGGCTGCTCGCCTGTATCGCGTTTATAGATCCGGTCATACATGTGTTTACGGCTGGTCGTGCCCAGGGATGTGTTGTACAGATCTACAAGGTCGAGTGCTTCCTTTACGTCCGCTTCAAAGGCATGAAGCGACTTGAGTTGTTCGGCGCGTGCCGGCAATCTCTTTCCGCTTGATGTTTCCAAAAACATCTGATAGCCGGCATTAAGGAGCGTTGCAATTTCGGACCCGACGAGAATACCTGCCTTTTCGATTTCTGGTTGGTTTCTTCGCTCGTCACCGATAATGGCTGCTACGCCTTGTTTCGCTATCCGCACACGACCGTCCGGCAGATTTTCAGTTGTGAAACCGGCCTGTTTCAATAATTCAACACGCTCAGCGAACGTCGGAATTTTGGGTCGCGGACGGCGAAAGAACATACTTTAAGTATAAGGATGACTAGTTTTCAACCCAAAATCCCGATTGCTGCCATAACGGATGAGTTTTCACCGGTTTTGTCCGAAGCGCTTCCTCCGATGAAAGAGATTGGAATGACCGGCGCCGAGCTGCGGGTCATCGACGGTAAAAACATTCTCGATCTATCTCCTGACGAGTTGAAGCGAACGAAAGAGATGCTTGATGGCGCCGATTTATCCGTTGTCTCTATCGCCTCGCCTATTTTCAAGTGCGTTCTTCCAAGCGGACCTGAGCTGGACCAGCGCTTTCATCGTGATGCGTTTGCATCGAAGCACACATTCGAAGATCAGCCGCGATTGATCGATCATGCAATTGCCGTCGCACGATTTTTCGGAGCGCGAATTATTCGTGTGTTTTCGTATTGGCGCACGGTCAAACCCGAATTGTGCATGGACGAAATCATCGAAGCTTTAAGCGGTGCTGCTCGGGTGGCAGAAAAGGAAAATGTAATCATCGGCCTCGAAAATGAACACGCCTGCAATGTTGCCACGGCCGCAGAGGCGGCACGCTTGCTCGATTTTCTCCCAAACCCAAACCTGAGGCTGATTTGGGATCCGGCGAATGCTTTAGTTGCAGGCGAAGATCCCTATCCGGGCGGATATTCTTTGCTGCGCAAGGACCGCATTGTCCATGTGCATGCTAAAGATTGCCATATGGAGGGCGACATCGCCATTTTCGGTCCGTTGGGTACGCGCCATGTGCGCTGGAAAGAGCAGATTGAAGCGCTCCTTGAGGACGGTTACGAAGGGTTCATCAGCCTCGAGACCCACTGGTCCGGGCCGGATGGAAATAAGCTGGAAGCAAGCCGGATCTGTGGCTGGAATTTACGAGGTTTATCCGCAGCCTGATAACTTCAATCGCCAAGGTGCTTACCGGGAACCAAATAATTCTTTACGTAGTCATAAACCGCGTCCGGTAACTTCGTCATTTTTTGTGTGAACCCTGCAGACTGAAGCTTATCGATATCAGCACAAGTGAAATACTGATATTTTTCCCGCAGGTAGTCGGGCATTTCAATGAATTGAATTTTAGGCTCGCGGCCTAATGCGTTAAAGATCGCCCGCACAAGACTTAACCACGTATTTGGTTCCCCCGAGCCGATATTATAAAGGCCGCCGCCCTCGATTTGCTCGGCGAGAAAGACAGTTGCCGATACGGCATCCTTTACATAAAGAAAATCGCGGCGCTGACCACCGTCTGAAAACTCCGGCCGGTAGCTTTTAAAAAGAGATACGACGCCCGTAGCTTGGATTTGATGAAATGCCTTATGCACCACGCTGCGCATGTCGCCCTTGTGATACTCATTGGGGCCGAAAACGTTGAAGTACTTTAAGCCGGTGATGCGCGACAACATACCCGTGCGAGAGGCGTATAAATCGAACAAGTGCTTCGAGTAGCCATACATATTCAGCGGCCGAAGAGAATGCAAATCTACAGTTTCGGGTAGACCAGCGGCAATGTCGCCATATGTGGCAGCCGATGAAGCGTAGACAAAACGCCGGCTTCCGTCCAGCGCAAAATGAGCGAGAGATTTCGTGTATTCAAAATTATTACGAATTAAATAACTCGCGTCGCTTTCGGTTGTCGAGGAGCAGGCGCCTAAATGAAATATGGTGCTAACGTTACCGAAGAGACCCGGAGAGTTGTTGAGTCTCTGCATGAAATCGTCCGCTTCGAGGTAGTCAATGAATCGCAGCGGAACAAGATTTCTCCACTTTTCATCCCGTCCCAGAAAGTCGGTGATAAGAATGTTGGTGATGCCGCGCCGATTGAGTTCCCAGACTAGTGCGCTGCCCACAAACCCTGCGCCGCCAGTCACAAGTATTCTTCCCTTGGAGAGATCAGTCATTTTCGCAATTATGATTGGTTTACGATCAGCATCGGTATCTTGACGTGGTGGCGGACGGAGTTGATCGTTGTGCCGAAAATGAGATCTTTCAGTCCGCGATGGCCGTGTGAAGCCATGACGAGCAGGTCGGGTTTCAACTCGCGAACGGCGGCTGCGATTTCATGTGCCGGGCTATTGCCGTGCCGTACCATGGTTTCCACTTCTACATTTTGATCACGTAATGCACCAGCCAGATTTGCGAGGTAATCCTGGCCTTCGGCAATTTCAGCGGTGGAAGAAAGCGAGCCGAACATCCGGCTGGTTATACCCTCTTCTACGTGAAGAAGAATGATACGCGCGTGGTGCATGCGAGCGAGTGCCAGGGCATTGGCAAGGGCATCATTGTCGGAGCTGCTGTGATCGATTGGGACCAGAATGTTCGCATACAGGCGCGGCCTCCACATCGCCGGAGACTGCCGCTCGAGACCGACGGCCACCGGCGTAACTGCGAGCGGCGCGCGCCGGAACCATGGCCAGCAGCTAACAATCACCAGCAGTACGATAGACCCCAGTGCTAGAACGATAGAAGCAAAGATGACCAGCGGCCGGTAGTTGCCGCTTCCGATAATCCACTTGTGGATCACATCGGCAGAGAGCCAGACGTTCAGGCCCACAATGAAGACCGCGCATGCCCAGGAGCCGAGTTGCATCCATAAGCCATTGGCAAATGTACCCATGCGCCTGCGATCGCCGGTAAAATGCACAAGCGGAATGACCGCGAACGGTAACTGCATGCTGAGAATTACCTGGCTGAGAATGATAAGACTGTAAGTGCCCGTATCGCCGGCGAAATAAATAGTAAGTGCAGCCGGAATAATGGCAAGAGAGCGTGTGATAGCTCGCCGCATCCAGGGTTGCATTCGGAAGCGAAGAAAACCTTCCATCACGATTTGGCCGGCCATTGTACCGGTAAGCGTGGAGGACTGTCCGGAGCAAAGCAGCGCCGCTCCGAACAGTACGCTGGCAGCAGTCGTTCCGAGAAGTGGAGAAAGTAGCTGGTGTGCCTGCTGAATCTCCGTCACCACGATGTTTCGCTTAAAAAATACGGCCGCCGACATGACCAAAATGGCGGCATTGACAAAAAGCGCACCGTTGAGGGCCAAGGTCGAATCGAGCAGATTAAAGCGGCAGGCACTGCGTTTGTCCTCTTGTGTCTCACCAATCTGACGCGTTTGTACGAGCGCAGAGTGGAGATATAGATTGTGTGGCATCACGGTCGCGCCAAAGATGGCCACCGCTACATAGAGGCTTTGAGTGTTGAGCCGCGGAATGATTCCGGTAATGACTTCAGCCGCATCGGGACGCGCAAGAAAAATTTCGAACGCGAAGCAGCCCGCAATAGTGGCAATGAGCACCAACACGAACGCCTCAATCACGCGGATACCCATTCGTGTGAACCACAGAACCAGCAGCGTATCCGCGGCGGTGACCAGTACTCCGATCAGCAGCGGTAGATGGAAGAGCAGATTTAATCCGATTGCTGCTCCGAGCACCTCAGCCAAATCGCACGCAACAATGGCGAGCTCACATAGAATCCATAAAACATAGGAAACCGAACGCGGATATTCGTCGCGGCACGCCTGTGCGAGATCGCGGCGGGTGACAACTCCCAGCCGGGAACTCAAAGTTTGAAGAAGAAGCGCCATGAGGTTGGATAGCACCAGCACCCACAACAGCCGGTATCCAAAGCGTGCGCCGCCTTCGAGGTCGGTCGCCCAGTTGCCGGGATCCATGTAGCCGACGCTTACAAGGTATGCCGGCCCGGCAAAGGCCAATAATCTTCGCCAAAAGCGCGAATGCGAGGTTGCGACGCTCTCGTGAACTTCCGGCAGCGAATAGGTTCGCGATTCGATGGAATCCTGCCGCGAGATCATCTACTTCAAGTATGGCATTCGCGCAGCATTTTTAATGCGGAAATCCTTACAACAAAAGGAGTTGAGCAAAAACGGGAGTGGTCAGAGCGATTTCATATACTTAACCGGAGACTATGTCTGGATATTTTCTCCGCGTGTTTATCACATTCTGTGTCGCCGTTGGCCTTGCACTCGCCGCGCCCGTTGAACTCAAACAGACGAACGGTCACATTGACGTGACGATTGGCGGCAAGCTTTTCACTACGTACTATTTTGCTTCGACAGTCGCCAAGGCATATTTGATGCCACTTCAAACAGCGAGCGGGGCTGTCATTAGCAGGCCGTTTCCAGTTGGCAATGAAGTGTCGTCCGCCGATCGTAAAACACCTTCTTTCGAGCCGCATCAAAGACCGCTTTATTTCGCACACGGCGATATCAATGGGCTGGATTTCTGGGCCGAAGCGGCTTTTCAGAAGTACTACCGCAATCACTCTCATCACGCGTACGGTCACATGAGTTCCCCCAAAATAGAAGAAATTCATAGTGGGCCCGAATCCGGAAGAATTCGGGCGACGTTTTCGCTCGATGGCCCCGGTAATGAAGTTGTCGGCGAAGAAACCCAGACCTTCATCTTTAAGGGTGACGACCGCACCCGTACTATTGATTGCGATTTCAGATTACGTGCCGATCATGGTCCCATCGTTATGGGCGACACCAAAGAGGGCACTTTCGGTATCCGGCTGGGTCCGGATCTCAGCGCGCCGCGAGGACACATGATCAATTCTCACGGTGCAGAGGGCGAGCCCCAGATTTGGGGCAAACCAGCAGACTGGGTCAATTATTATGGAACCGTTTCGGGGCATGATGTCGGCATCGTAGTGTTTGACCACCCGAAAAGTTTCCGTCATCCGACCACCTGGCACGCGCGGGCTTATGGCCTTTTGGCTGCGAATCCGTTTGGTCTACGTGAGTTCACAAAAGATCCCGATAAGGACGGAAGCTGGACTATTCCAGAAGGCAAGTCGTTAGAGTTTCGATATCGCGTTTTGATTTACGATGGCCAACTGTCGCCCGAACAGATAAATCGCGCGTATCAGGAGTATGCCGCCGAGCAATAGACATGACATCATTGATCTCTGGAATCTGGCGACACGCCCTTGTACTTGCGGTCAGCATGAGCCTGTGCTGGTCTCAGCAGATACCGCCAAAGCTGATTGACTGCCACGTACACCACAACGGCAGCAACGAATTTCTGGAACGGCTCGTGGCGAAGCTAACCTCGTTGCAGGGAATGGCGATGTTGATCACTGCACCGAAAGATCTTGACGCGGTCACCGCCTTTATGAAAAGTCACCCGAACCGGCTGATCGGCTTGGGGGAAATCGGCCTCGATACACCGGATGCGGTGTCGCTGGTCGACCGGTTCCATGCTGCGGGCTTTCGCGGTTTAGGAGAACTCACGAAGCCGCAGTACCCTTACGACGACCGCCGGTACTGGCCCATCTACGAACGCGCTGAGAAGTACGGAATGATTGTTCTCTTTCACACCGGAATTGTCAATCGAACGACTCCACAAATTCCTGAAGACGCCAGCTCAGACCGTATGCGCATATCTACTCTCGATTTAATTGCACGGCGCTTTCCAAAATTGACCCTAATCGGCGCGCACTTAGGCAATCCGGACTACGCATGGGCAGCAGAGATTGGGCGTTGGAACCCAAATCTCTATTTCGACGTATCCGGGTCCTCCCTTATAAAGAAACAGGACGACTACTCGTTTTTCAAATCCATTTTTTGGTGGACCAGCGTCGTGAGTCCTCACACTCCGAAGTCGAAAACGACTGCGTTTGAAAAGCTCGTGTTTGGATCCGACGTTTTTGAAGGAGATCTCGACGAGCTCGATCGGGAACTGGAGCGCTATCACCGCATGCTCAACGCGTGTGGGGTTTCTGCTCAAGCGCAAGCTAATATTTTCAGCGGAACGCTCTGGCGTATGTTGCAGCAATGAGCCGGCTTGTAACTGCCTACGATACGATGATGTAGGTGCTGAAGGCGATCACCAGATGGATACCATGGCTTGCCTGTGTGTTTTGCACCTCCGTCATAATAGCGTCCCTGGACCGGCTGCCTGATCCCCCAGCAACTAAACCACACTGTTTAGGTATTCAAGCGTCATCGCTCAACAGTCCTCAGGAAGCCTCGCCAAACGGGCCGGTAATAATTCATTCCTACTCCGCGCTAGCGCTCCCGGCCCAACCAGCCTGCTTTCCGCAACCTTGCGAGAACCTTGTTCCCGTCCATCGGTCGAATTTGGTGCAAGATGCGGCTGATGCTTCTCCTCCCAGTACGGGTCTATAGGTTCAATAATTCCCGTCAAGAGTTTTCGGTGCGTTAATTGCTCGGTGGCCTTGACACGCCCCACTGCCGGAAATCTGTTGATGTAACACAACATGTCCCTTTTGTTCAAATCTTTCGGGAGGACAAAATTCAGTGCGAACGTCGGAGATTCTGAAAGGCTGGGGCAAGATCCTCAAAGGAGAATGCCCTTCGCTTTCAATAGAAATTACTCGTGAGTGTCCACTGCGGTGCCCGGGGTGCTACGCATATGACCCAAATCATCTGGGCGGCAGCCTACAGTTGCGAGAATTGAACGATCGAAAAGGACAATTACTGATCGATGGCGTTCTCGAGGTAGTGGACCGGCTAAAGCCTCTTCATCTATCAATCGTCGGCGGCGATCCGTTAGTACGGTATCGCGAGTTGGAATCCATCGTGCCGGCGGTACTCGCTCGCGGGGTTCATGTGCAAGTTGTCACGAGCGCCTTCCGGCCGCTGCCGGCCCAATGGCCCAAACTGGCGCATATGAATGCGGTGGTGTCGATCGATGGTTTGCAACCGGAGCATGATGCCCGGCGTGCACCTGCCACGTATGAACGGATTCTCAAGAACGTTGCGGGACAGATGATCACCATCCATTGCACGATCACGAGTCAGATGATGAAGCGCGAAGACTATTTGAGTGATTTCTTAAAATTCTGGACGCCCCGCCCGGAAGTCAACAAGGTTTGGTTTAGCTTGTTTACTCCCCAAATTGGCGATCAAATACCGGAGATGCTGCAGAGCGATGAACGTAAACGCGCGATCGCGGACATGTTACGGCTAAGAGTTCAATTTCCGAAACTCGATATGCCCGAAGGTCTGATCCGGCAGTTAGAGACTCCGCCCCGCAGTCCGAAAGAATGTGTGTTTGCCCTCACGACTCAGACGATATCCGCAGATCTGAAGACACGCATCACGCCGTGCCAGTTCGGTGGCGCGCCCGATTGTGCCAATTGCGGTTGTATAGCCTCCATGGGCTTGGCGGCGGTCGCACATCACAAGCTGGGAGGAATTATTCCTGTAGAGGCGATATTCAAGGCTTCGCTGAGGATTGGCCAGGCCAGGCGAAAGCCGGTGGAAAAGCAAGAGGCCGATGCCCTGCGCGTGCTGTAGTAAAACTCGAGAAAACGAAGAGAAGTGTTCTGCTGCTGGAGCTAAGTAAATATGTTCACAAGTAATGAAGAACAGATCGCAGCTTTACTCGATTTGTCCGCTCGCCTGGGTAGCGACTCGCTCCTGGTCCAGGCCAATACCGGAAATACTTCCATCAAGCTGGATGGAGTTCTTTGGATCAAAGCATCGGGAAAATGCCTTGCCGACGCCAAGCGCGACGAAATTCTCGTTCCGGTTCCGCTGGCAGATATCGCTCAGCGTATTCGCGAACACAGTGATTCCTTTCCGCCATATCCGGGCAAATCCGGAAAGTTATTGCACGGCTCCGTAGAAACGGCCATGCACGGTGTCCTTCCGCATCGCGTGGTCATCCATGTCCATTCCGTAAACACGATTGCCTGGGCAGTTCGTTCCGATGGGCCCACCCAATTAAAACAGCGGCTTGCCGGCTTGAATTGGCAATGGATACCTTATGTTGCTTCTGGTCTTCCTCTCTCTCTCGAGATAGAGAAACGGCTGTTTCATTGTCCCGATGCCAACGTATTTGTGTTGGCCAATCATGGGTTGGTCGTTTGCGGCGACACCTGTAAATCTTGTGAGAAGTTGCTTCGTGAAATAGAGAGGCGTCTGGCTGTAGTACCGCGAATCACTCCACCGCCTGATTATAGTTTTTTGGCGAACATTGCTGCTCATTCCAAGTGGCGGCTTCCAACCGATGATGCACTCCATTCGCTTGCTACTGACCCGGTCTGTCGAAAGCTTCACTCGGGCGGAGTTCTTTATCCTTGTCAAGCGATGTTCCTGGAGTATGAACAAAACAGGAATGACGGTGCGGTTCCCTTCTTGATTGTTCAGCGGTCCGGAGTTTTAATCAGCCAGACAATTAGCCGGACAGAGCGAGCGATGTTAGTTGCGTATGTGCAAATCTTGCAGAGGCTCAGCGATTCGGTTCCCGTACGGTATTTGGATCGGAATGAGATAGAAGCGGCCCGGCGCTTTGGCACCGATCGTTACGGAGCACTCGCGCAGGTGAACCAGACCGGAACGGCGCTTTCAGCGTAGCGGCATGCAGACGCGTGCGATCCGTACGTCCTTTGTACTTGTTGTACCGGGTACTTACGCCGAAGGAAAGCATGTAATCGCCGCCAGCGTGACGAGTCTAACTCTTCACACCTGAATGGAAATCCAACGTCGCTATAGACCGGGGGATACTCCGAAGGAAAGCTGAATTTCCGCGCATAGTGTGATACACCTCACTTAAATAGGGCTATTTATTTAGATCCCTGTTCAGGACGTTATGAAAAGAGCGACTCCAATAACCGACACAATCGATGCGAACGAAGTATTGTCGGCCTTGATCGCGTTTAAAAAAGGCGATTTTTCGGTACGGCTGCCCGTTAACCAGGTTGGGCTGGCGGGCAAAATTGTCGATGCTCTGAACGACATTTTCGAATTGAACGAAAACATGTGCCGCGAACTGAACCGCGTCAGCACGTTTGTCGGCAAAGAGGGAAAGATTGAGCAGCGCGCTTCGCTAACGGGTAGTGCGGGGAGTTGGGATTCGTGCCTGGGATCGGTGAACAGCTTAATTTCCGATCTGGTTCAGCCTTCAACCGAGATCGCGCGCATCATAAGGGCGGTTGCACAAGGCGACCTGTCGCAGAAGATGTCGCTCGATGTAGAAGGCCGCCCCTTAAAGGGCGAGTTTGTTCGCACCGCGCGAGTCGTCAACACAATGGTCGATCAACTCAATTCTTTTGCCTCCGAAGTCACGCGCGTTGCCCGTGAAGTAGGGAAAGACGGCAAGCTCGGCGGCCAAGCCGTCGTTACTGGCGTCGCGGGCACGTGGAAAGACTTGACCGATTCCGTCAACTCGATGGCATCAAATCTCACCAATCAGGTCAGAAATATTGCGGAGGTGACGACCGCGGTTGCGAAGGGGGATCTCTCGCGCAAAATCACGGTTAATGTCCAAGGCGAAATTCTCGAACTCAAAGACACCATCAACACCATGGTCGATCAGTTGAGCTCTTTCGCCTCCGAAGTGACCCGCGTCGCCCGCGAAGTAGGAACGGATGGAAAACTGGGCGGCCAGGCTGTCGTTACTGGCGTCGCGGGCACCTGGAAGGATCTCACCGATTCCGTCAATTCGATGGCATCTAACCTGACGGCTCAGGTTCGGAACATTGCGGAAGTCACAACTGCGGTTGCGAAGGGAGATCTCTCGCGCAAAATCACGGTTAATGTCCAGGGCGAGATACTCGAGCTCAAAAACACGATCAACACCATGGTCGATCAGTTGAGTTCCTTCGCCTCAGAAGTGACGCGCGTCGCGCGGGAGGTGGGGACAGACGGTAAACTCGGCGGGCAAGCTGAAGTTCAAGGAGTCGCCGGCACCTGGAAGGATCTGACGGACTCGGTCAACCTGATGGCTGGTAATTTGACTGGTCAGGTCCGCAATATCGCGGAAGTTACCACTGCAGTTGCAAAAGGGGACCTTTCGCGCAAAATTACCGTCAACGTGCAAGGCGAAATTCTGGAGCTGAAAGACACGATCAACACCATGGTCGATCAGTTAAGCTCTTTTGCCTCCGAAGTGACGCGGGTCGCGCGCGAGGTAGGTACGGAAGGCAAGCTGGGCGGTCAGGCTGTTGTGCAAGGAGTGGGCGGAGTATGGAAAGATCTGACGGATTCCGTCAATTCCATGGCATCCAACCTGACGAATCAGGTCCGCAACATCGCCGAGGTAACCACTGCCGTTGCTCGGGGTGACCTGTCGCGCACTATCACGGTAGAGGTGCGTGGCGAGATTCTCGAGTTGAAGAACACCATCAACACGATGGTGGATCAGCTTAGCTCATTCGCGTCGGAAGTGACCCGCGTAGCGCGCGAGGTGGGGACCGAAGGAAAACTCGGTGGTCAGGCAGACGTGAAGGGTGTCGCCGGCACGTGGCGCGATCTTACCGAGTCGGTGAATTCCATGGCCGGCAATTTGACCGCGCAAGTACGCAATATCGCGGAGGTGACCACGGCAGTTGCCAAGGGCGATCTGTCGCGGAAAATTACCGTGGATGTCCGCGGCGAAATCCTCGAGCTGAAGAACACTATTAACACTATGGTCGATCAATTGAACGCTTTTGCGTCGGAGGTGACGCGCGTTGCCCGCGAAGTGGGGACCGAAGGGAAGCTCGGCGGTCAGGCAGACGTGCGCGGCGTCGCGGGTACCTGGAAAGACCTTACTGAGTCTGTGAATTCCATGGGTTCAAACCTGACGGCTCAGGTTCGAAACATCGCGGACGTCACTACGGCCGTTGCCAAAGGCGATCTGTCGCGCAAAATTACCGTTGACGCGCGTGGTGAAATCCTTGCGCTGAAAGAAACGATCAACACGATGGTCGATCAGCTCAGCTCATTCGCCTCCGAAGTGACGCGTGTTGCCCGTGAGGTAGGTACGGAAGGCAAGCTCGGCGGCCAGGCTGATGTTTACGGTGTCGCGGGTACCTGGAAGGATTTGACCGAATCCGTCAACTCGATGGCTTCAAATCTGACTGACCAGGTTCGCAATATCGCCCAAGTGACAACGGCGGTGGCTATGGGCAACCTCTCACGCAAAATCACCGTGGACGTTCGCGGCGAGATTCTTGAGTTGAAGAACACCATCAACACCATGGTGGATCAACTGAATTCGTTCGCTTCCGAGGTGACTCGCGTTGCCCGCGAAGTCGGCACCGAAGGAAAACTCGGCGGGCAGGCGGAGGTACGAGGCGTAGGCGGCACCTGGAAAGACTTAACCGACAACGTCAATTTGATGGCGGCTAATCTCACGACTCAGGTGCGCGGTATTGCCAAGGTTGTTACGGCGGTTGCCAACGGAGATCTCGAGCGCAAGCTTGTTCTTGAAACAAAGGGTGAGATCGCCGAGTTGGCGGACACAATCAACGCCATGATCGACACCCTCGCAACGTTCGCCGATCAGGTCACAACTGTCGCTCGTGAAGTCGGCATCGAAGGAAAACTCGGAGGCCAGGCGCGCGTGCCGGGGGCCGCCGGAATCTGGCGTAACCTCACCGATAACGTTAACCAACTGGCAGCGAATCTCACAACGCAGGTGCGCGCCATTGCAGAGGTTGCGACCGCCGTAACGAAGGGCGATTTGACCCGATCTATCGCCGTGCAGGCGGAAGGCGAGGTCGCGGCTCTCAAGGACAACATCAACGAGATGATCGGCAATCTTGCCGAGACCACGCGTAAAAACACCGATCAGGACTGGCTCAAGACGAACATCGCGAAGTTCACGCGCATGGTGCAAGGTCAGCGTGATCTTCTGACCGTTGCTCAACTTCTCTTATCCGAGCTGACGCCGTTGGTAGGCGCCCAGCACGGTACTTTTTACATTTCCGATTCAACCGGTAGAGAGCCGCAATTGCGGTTTATGGCCGGCTACTCCTATGACGATCGTGACGACCTTCCAACCCGATTCAAGTTCGGGCAAGGACTTGTTGGACAATGCGCCAGCGAAAAACGCCGCATTCTGGTGCGTGATGTTCCAAAAGACTATATACGAATCAGTTCCAGCCTTGGCTTTGGCGCGCCCGTTACGATTGTTGTCTTGCCGATCCTCTTTGAGCGCGAAGTAAAGGCGGTTGTGGAACTGGCGTCGTTCCAGCAACTGTCGGATGTCCACCTCGCCTTCCTCGATCAGCTTACGGAGAGCATAGGCATCGTATTGAATACCATTGCGGCCACTATGCGCACGGAGCAGCTTCTGCAGCAAAGCCAGGCCTTAGCGGAAGAACTAAAAAAGACTAACGCACAACTTGAAGAGAAAGCTCAGTTGCTCGCCGATCAGAATACGGAAGTCGAAGGTAAGAATCGCGAGATTGAGCAGGCCAAGGAAGCGCTCGAAGAGAAGGCCGAACAACTCGCTCTTACTTCCAAGTACAAGAGCGAGTTCCTGGCGAATATGTCGCACGAGCTGCGCACGCCTCTCAATAATTTGCTTATTCTGGCCCGGGTACTTGCCGATAATGCAGAAGGCAACCTGAGTCCGAAGCAAATCAAGTTTGCTGAAACGATTCACTCGTCCGGCACTGACCTGCTTGCGTTGATCACCGATATTCTTGATCTCTCCAAGATCGAGTCCGGCAAGATGGACGTCGAAGTCGGCAATATCCGCTTTGCCGAGCTGCAGGATTATTGCACACGTACCTTCCGGCATGTCGCGGATGGAAAGGGCCTCGAATTCGGAATCGATGTTGAGCCGGGGCTCTTATCCGAAGTGATTCGGAGCGACGCAAAACGGCTTCAACAGGTACTGAAGAACCTGTTATCAAATGCGCTAAAGTTTACCCATCACGGCGCCGTACGCTTGAAGATAGAGCGGGCCAGCGCGGGTTGGACTGCCGGCCATCCGGTGCTCAACCGGGCACAGAATGTGATCGCTTTCTCCGTGAGCGATACGGGTATTGGCATTGCTCATGATAAGCAGAGAATTGTCTTTGAGGCATTCCAACAGGCAGATGGCACAACCAGCCGCAAGTACGGAGGAACCGGGCTCGGTCTTTCCATCAGTCGCGAACTGGCCCGGCTTCTCGGAGGGGAGATCCGGCTAGAGAGCAGCCTGGGCCGGGGTAGCACTTTTACGCTTTACTTGCCGCAAGTATATATCTCATCCGCGCCCAAGCTTGAAACCGTCGACGCGGCTACGTTTCGGAAGCCCGCTGAATCCCACTTGCCTTCAGATATCGGCCTAATTCTGCCGTCTACCACCTCGGTTCCGGAAGAGGATCTCGTAGACGACGATCGTAACCTCATTACGCAGGGCGATCGTGTCGTTTTGATCATCGATGAAGACATCACGTTTGCCCGTCTCGTGATGGACTTGGCGCGTGATTGCGGCCTGAAAACGTTAGTTGCCCTTCGAGGCGGTTCCGCGATACAGCTTGCGCGCGAGTTTCAGCCCGGAGCAATCATGCTGGCCGCTCGTCTATCGGACATGAGCGGATGGACCTTACTGGATCTTTTGAAACATGACTCCCTGACAGCTCACATTCCTGTCCACATTACTGCTGGCAACAAGGAGCGGCGCCGGGCCTTCACTTTGGGCGCAATGAGCTGTATGCCAAAGACGTTTGTTAGAGAGGAATTGGAGGAAGCGTTCGGAAAAGTGCGTCGTTCTATGGAAATGCGCGACCGGAATCTGCTTCTGATTGCCGAAGATGACGCGCGTCGGGGTGAGATTCGCGAGTTCCTTGCCGGCCCGGGCGTTCAGGTTATCGATGCCCCGGACCTGGACGCCACAACCCGCCTCCTATCTCGCGAACACATCGATGCAATCGTCGTCGATGGAAATTTTTCTGACGACAGCATTCTCGACTTTATTGACATGTTGCGGGCAGAAATAGCGCCTGATGTTCCGCCCGTGATCATTTCGGGACGTCGAGAATGTACTGGAAACGAACTTGAAAAAAAGCACGGATATGCATCCACAAGCATCATTCGCCACGCGCCGACAAATGAGCGCTTGCTGGATGAAACCGTTCGATTACTGCATAGGAATGAGAACGCATTATCGGAAAAGCAAAAACGGACCCTTTACGAAGTGCGTCTGACCGATCCGCAATTAGCCGGCCGCAAGGTTCTCATTATCGATGACGATCTCCGGAACATTTTCGCCTTGACGAGTATGTTGGAGCAGCGTGATCTAAAAGTGCTTCATGCTGAGAACGGGCGCACCGGCATCGAGCTTCTGAAGAGCACGAAGGATGTCGATATCGTTCTTCTCGACGTGATGATGCCGGAGATGGACGGATACGAGACCAGCAGGGCCATTCGGAAAATTCCCGAATTTAGCACGCTGCCTATCATCGCCATCACCGCTAAGGCCATGAAGGGAGATCGCGAAAAGTGCTTGCAAGCCGGAGCTTCAGATTACATCGCCAAACCGGTCGACCTGCAATACCTCTTCTCGGTGATGCGGGTCTGGACCATGCGGAATTCGGATGCACACGGCGAAATGAATGCCATTTCACCTCCACGAGAATCGGTGGACCACGATTTGATTCTGGATGACGACCGGAACTTGATCCAGCCGGCTGACCGCGTGCTTCTGATTGTCGAGGATGACATGATCTTCGCCCGGATCATGTTAGATCTGGCGCATGAACACGGGTTGAAAGCGTTGATTGCGCTGCGTGGCAGAGCCGCCTTGAATCTTGCACGAGAATTTCGCCCGGGAGCGATATCGCTTGACGTAAATTTGCCGGATATGAGCGGATGGACTGTGCTCGATCACCTGAAGCATAATTCGGAAACGCGGCACATTCCCGTGCACGTCATATCCGGGCATGAAAACAACGGGTCCGGCTTCGTGCTGGGCGCGATGAGCTATGCCCACAAAACGTCCGTTGAGGGGGCTCTGCAGAAGACATTCAGCGTGATCCGGCGGTCTATGGAACCGCGCACCAAAAAGCTGCTCCTGATAACCGGTAGCCAGCCGCTTCGTCAAGAGATACAACTGATCGTTGGTGCGCCCGATATCGAATTCGCTGTTGCGTCCTCCCCAAATGAAGCTTTGGAAACAATCACGAACGATTATTTCGATGGCGTTATCGTCGACTGGGTTGTTTCAGACCACATAAGTATCGGGTTCGTCGAGACTGTACAGGCACGGCTTGCCCCCTTTGTGCCACCCTTTATGATTTTCGGTACACGCAAGCTCGGTCAGACGCAAGCGACCGAATTGCATCGGCTTTCCCAAGTGAGTGTTGTGCGGTATGCGCCATCACCCGAGCGGTTGCTGGATGAAACCATGCTGCTGCTCCATCGGTCGGAAAGAATTCTGTCGGACCGGCAAAAGACAATGCTGGAGGCAGCCCGGCAAACCGATCCAATCCTGTCGGGGCGTAAAGTCCTGGTTATCGACGATGACCTTAGAAATATATTTGCGATAACGAGCGTTTTTGAGCAGCGGAATCTGGAGGTTTTGAATGCTGAAAACGGCGCTTCAGGCATCGAATTGCTCCGCCGCAATCCCGATATCGATATCGTTCTGATGGACATCACGATGCCGGGTATCGATGGCTATGAGGCCACGCGCAATATCCGCCGCATTCCCGAGTTCGAGACCCTTCCTATCATCGCTCTTACGGCCAAAGCGATGAAGGGAGATCGTGATAAATGCCTGCAAGCCGGCGCATCGGACTACGTCACGAAGCCGGTTGACCTCGATCATCTTTTATCGGTTATGCGCGTTTGCTTCTCTCAAATACCTGAGTGCTCCCGCACGCCAGCGAAGAGAAGAGGTGAGGGCAGGTGAACGCCGCGATGCGATCCGGAAGCTCGATCGAGGGCGCCTTGTTGCCTGCCGTGCTCGCTGTGCCGGATCGGGTCAAAATTCTTTTGGTTGACGACGATCGCGATAATCTGCTTGCGCTTCAGGCTGTGCTTGAGCCTTTGAACCAGGAGCTTATGCTCGCCCCTTCTGGCATAGATGCTCTTCGTTTATGTCTGGATAATGACTTTGCGGCAATTCTTCTGGATGTTCGAATGCCGGATATGGACGGATTCGAAACTGCCGAGATGATACGTGCCCGCAAGCGCTCGCGGCACACTCCCATCCTGTTTCTCACCGGATATCGCAGTGACGAGCAACTGTTTCGCGGCTATGACCTCGGAGCAGTCGACTTCCTGTTCAAGCCGATTGTGCCGGAAATTCTTCAGAGCAAAGTAGCCGTTTTTGTCGACCTTTGTCACAGTGAGCAACGTTCGCGCGAACAGGCTGAAGCGTTGGCACGCACGGAAAGCAAGTTCCGCGCTGTCCTGGAGGCTGCTCCGGATGCGATGGTCATTAGCGGCGAGGACGGCGTCATACAGCTTGCCAACTCACGGACGGATCTTCTGTTTGGGTACCCGCGCGAGCATCTGATTGGGTTAAACATCACTTCGCTCATTCCCGAATGGCTCCCGCCTGCCTATAGCGCGACAGATTTTCTCAATGCGGCGCATGTGGAAACCAGATTAACGGCGGTGAAGCGTAACGGCTTGGCCTTTCCGGTAGAAATAACGCGTAGCCCGTTCGAAAGCGACGGCGGACTGTTGGTCACGACGGCCGTCCGCGATGCAACCGAGCAGGTTCAGGCAGAAGAACGGATCCGCCGCATCAATTCAGAGCTCGAGAGGCGCGTTGAGGAGCGTACGACCGATCTCACCAGATCGAACGAGGCTTTGCGGCAGTTTGCCTGGGCCGCAAGTCATGATCTGCAGGAGCCTACCCGGATGGTGCTGACCTACTCGCAATGGGTAGCGAAAATGGCGGCCGCCAAGCTCGATGCGCAAGAGCTCGAGATGTTGAAATGCGTGCAGGAGAATGGCGTGCGTTTGCAAACTCTGCTCGCTGCGCTTCGCCAATATATTTACATCAGTGAATCCGGCGATGAAGCTTGGAAGCTTGTCGATTTCGGCGCCGCCGTGCGAGCCGCGACAGCGAACCTGCAAGGCATGGTCAACGATACCAATGCGTCAATCACATACGAACCGCTACCCACCATACAATCCATCGAAATTCTAGTCGTCCAGTTATTCCAAAATCTGATCAGTAACGCGATTAAATATAGGTCTCATGAACCGCCACGGGTGCGAATCTCCGCCGAGCCATGCGATGGCGGTTGGCGGTTCTCGGTAGCCGACAATGGTATTGGCATCGAACCGGATTATCTGCAATACGTCTTCGGCGTTTTTAAACGGCTGCATGGTCGTCAATATTCAGGAACAGGCATTGGCCTTGCAATTTGCAAAGCAGCGGTGGACCGCTTGGGCGGCAAGATTTGGGTCGAATCCATCCCCGGCCAGGGGTCGACTTTTCATTTTTCCCTTCTGAGTAGGAGTCCTTCGTGAAATCGGGTCCCTGGGAAATTCTTCTGATCGAAGACAATCCGGGAGATGTACGCCTTATTGAAGAGTGTTTCCGATCCCGCGGCATTCAGTATCGCCTGACGCATTGCGACACGATCGACGCAGCGATCCGCATTGTCGCCGGTTGCGGTGTAAACGATATTCCGATTCCCGACCTGATTCTTCTTGATTACAATCTTCCCCGCGGTGACGCATGTTCGGTCTTGGCAGCAGCGGCGAACAATCCCGCTCTTACCCATTCCCGGAAGGCCGTGATCACCTCATCCGTCGCTCCAAAAGACCAACAAGATTCCTTCCAAGCTGGGGCTGATGCCTTCATATACAAGCCAGCCGATCTGGATGCTTTTCTAGGAAACGTCGGAGCCAAAATTCTAGAACTACTGGAGATTAAGTCCGCACCTTTTTGATTCTATGAAGCTTTCCGTGGTAGCCGTTTACGGGCTTTTTTGATCGGTTGACAAATATCCTAAAGTCTATAGAGAATGGCCATATGCTTCGTCCTCTGCATGATGGCTCACGGCTCCGGGGGCATCATGGCTAGCGCTTTGACAATTCCGCGACCGGGTAGGCCGGTCGTATCCGATTTTGAGCAGTTTATTGGGATAGCGACTCCGGTTCGCCCGCTAAACGTGGTTTGCGTAGGAGCTCATCCCGACGATCCGGAGACCGGTTGCGGCGGAACACTCGCTAAGCTTGTGGCCGCAGGGCATCGCGTCAGCATCGTTTACCTGACGCGCGGTGAAGCTGGATTGAAGAATGGAGATAGCGATACCACGTCGCGCTTAAGGACCGCCGAGGCGCTTCGTGCCGCTGCTACGCTCGGGGCCCGCGCTTTATTCGCCAATCAGATCGATGGACAAACGAGCACCGACCGCCAGCACTCTTCACAATTTACGGCGCTTCTTGCGTCGCTACAGCCGGATATTGTCTTTACGCATTGGCCGCTCGATACGCATCGGGATCACCGGAATGCCGCTCAACTGGTATATGAGGCTTGGGAGTCGCTGGGGGAATCCTTCACTCTCGTGTACTACGAAGTGATGACCGGCGTTCAAACACATCATTTCGAGCCCAATTGCTTTGTCGACATATCGTCCACGGCAGCGCAGAAGCGTTCCGCGATCTATGCGCATGTTTGCCAGAAGCCGGAACGTTTTTACCCCTATCACGAAACGATGGAGAGAGAGCGGGGATTGGAAGCTCGGCTTCAGCGCGCCGAAGCGTTTGTCGTCGTCCGTGAGAAATTGCCGAAGCCTTACCTGCCGTTTGAAATGTGAGCTTTTTGAGAACTCGGCTGGCGCCCTGATTTAAAATCGATAGAGCAACACATGTCGGGGCGTAGCGCAGCCTGGTAGCGCACCTGCCTTGGGCGCA
>DAISJE010000008.1:0-22002 GCA_036821665.1 Bryobacteraceae bacterium
GCTGCAAAGTGACTTTGCGGGTTACCCGCGCGATCGCCCGCTCCAGCTTTCGCAGTCCGGCTTCGCGCGTGTATCCGCTGATGATCGTTCGCAAGCCTTCATCGGTGAACTCGATCTGCTCATCCGTCAATCCCGTTGCTTTAAGTTGCTTCGGAATCAGATAGCGGCGGGCAATCTGCTGCTTCTCTTCCTCGCTGTAGCCGGAGAGCCGCAAAATTTCCATGCGGTCCAGTAGCGGCTGCGGAATTGTGTCCAGCGTGTTCGCCGTCGTGATGAACAGCACCTTCGAAAGATCGAAGGCCATGTCGAGATAGTTATCGCGGAACGTCTTGTTCTGTTCCGGGTCGAGCACTTCGAGCAGCGCTGCCGCCGGATCGCCACGAAAATCGCGGCCGAGCTTGTCCACTTCATCCAGCAGCAATACCGGGTTCAGTGCGCCCGCCCGCCGCATCGCCTGCAGCAGCCGGCCCGCCATCGCGCCGATATACGTTCGCCGATGTCCACGCAGTTCCGCCTCGTCGTGCATGCCGCCCAAACTGAAGCGCTCAAAGTTCCGCCCCAATGCTCGCGCAATGGATTGCCCCAGAGAGGTTTTACCTACGCCCGGAGCGCCAACGAAGCACAGAATCGGCGCCTTGGCATCCGGATTCCGCTTGAGCACACTCAGATGCTCCAGAATTCGTTCTTTCACTTCCTTTAACCCGAAGTGGTCCGAATCCAAAACCTCGCGCGCATGCGCAATGTCCAGATTGTCTTCCGTCGCCGCATTCCAGGGCAGATCCAGAACGAATTCCAGGTAGGTGCGCGTCACGTGATAATCGGGCGCGCCCGCCGGCAGCCGTTCCAACCTCGCCAGTTCGCGTTGAAATTCTTTTTTCGCTTCTTCGGGCAGGTTCGCCTTCTCAAAGCGCTCCCGCAGCATATCGACTTCGGCCTTGTCCGCGTCCTTTTCGCCCAATTCCTGCTGAATGGCGCGCAGTTGCTGTCGCAGCAGGTACTCGCGCTGTTCCTTCGACATCTCGTCGCGAGCCGTCGAAGCGATCTTCTGCCTCAGTTCTAGCACCTGCAGTTCGTGCGAGAGATAAGAGTGAATCAGCCGCAGCGCATCCAATCGCGTCTCAGCTTCGAGCAACTGCTGTTCTTTGGCCACATCTAGCCCGAAAATGCTCGCGAGCAAAAACGCCAAGCGCAGAGGATCCTCGCTGCCCGCCAGCATGCGCGTCAGCTCGGAGGCCGATTGCGGTTGCGCCAGTGCGATGGCTTTCGCCGCCAGTTCGAGCAAAGCGCCCGACAACGCCTCTACTTCCGATCCGCCATCCTCCGGCAGTGGAAATGCGCGGTACTTTGCCTGCGTGTGCGGCTCTTCGGTTTCCAGCTTCACCACCACCACGCGCTCGGTACCCTGAACCAGGATCTCCATCACGCCTTCGGGATTCCGCGAGGACTTGCGGATTACCGCCTTGGTGCCGATCGTATATAGGTCGTCCTGCCCCGGATTCTCCACCTGCGGATCTCGCTGGGCGATCAGAACGATCTCTTTCTCTTCGGTAAGTAGCGCAGCCTGGACGGCACGCAAAGAGCTTTCCCGTCCGACCGAAAGCGGCAACAGCAATCCTGGGAACAGGATCGTGTTTTTTAACGGCAAAGCCGGCAAGACTTGCAGTTCGTTGTTTGCCATGAAGTTTTTCTCTAAAGGTTCGATGCAACTGGCGAGCCATAAGCTACGATCAGTTGCGCTTTGTCCACTCAACTTTCCTTATCGACTAAAAAAGCCCGGGGCAGGGAAGCCACCCCGGGCCGATTTTCTTACTTGTTATCGGTTACTTCGGCTGAACGACCGTAAATCCACTACCGCTGCTGCTGGCAATTGTCAGCAGGACGGCTTTTCCTTCCGCCTGAGACATCAAGCGTTTGAAGTCGGATACATTGTTGACCGGCTTACGATCCACGGCTGTAATGATCATCCCTCTGCCGACAGAATCGGCCGCCGGGCTGGAGGCGTCAACACTGTCAACCACAACACCGTGTGTAGATGCCGGAACGCCAATCTGCTGCGCCAGATCCGGCGTCAGGTTTTCGACGCTGATTCCGCGCACCGCTGCGTTCCCCTCGTTTCCGTTATCGTTGCCGGGCTCGTTGCCGTTGTTATTGCCGGACTTGTTCCAGTCTGTTCCACCTGGACGCGTTCCGAGCGTAACTTTTACGTTCATGGGTTGACCGTTCCGGATAACATCGAGCGTCACCGTGGTTCCCGGTTCGTGCGAAATGACATCCATCGTAAGGTCGTCGGAACCCTCGACTTTTTTACCGTCAATCGCTGTGATCACGTCGCCCTGCTTCAACCCTGCCTTCGCCCCGGGGGCATCCGGCGTGACTTCCGCGATAACTGCGCCTTTGTCGCTTTTCACACCGAACTGCTGCGCCAGATCTGGCGTCAGGTTCTGGAGGGACACGCCAATGTAGCCGCGAGAGACTTTTCCGCTCTTTTCAATCTGGTCCATCACCGACTTAGCAAGGTTTGATGGAATGGCGAATCCAATTCCGATGTTTCCGGCTTCTCCGCCAAATGAACCGCCACCGCCGGTCAGGATCATGGTATTCATTCCGATTAACTGTCCGTTGGCGTTGATGAGCGCACCACCCGAGTTGCCCGGGTTAATCGCGGCATCCGTCTGGATGAAGTTCTGTATGTAAGTTCCGCGTTCCAGGCTCCTGTGCTTTGCGCTGACGATACCCATCGTCACGGTATGATCCTGTCCGAACGGATTGCCGATTGCGAAGCAGAGATCGCCGACGCGCGCCGAATCAGAGTTTGCAAAGGGCAAAACCGGCAAATTATTAGCGTCGATCTTCACCACGGCCACATCTGTTTGTGGATCCTTGCCGACCACCTTGCCCGGAAAATCGCGGCCGTCTGCCAACTCGACTTTCAGCTTCGTGGCTTTATCGACTACGTGATTGTTCGTCAGAATGTAACCGGATGGACTGACGATAATACCGGACCCCAGCCCCTCTTCGCGCTGGTCGCGCGGACGGGCATTCGGACCTCCGAAGAATTGCCGGAAGAACGGATCCGACATGAACGGGTTATTGGATTGCTGATCTGAAGCCTTGATGACCCGCGTCATGCGAATACTGACCACCGCCGGCGAGGCCTTCTCGATCACGTCCGCGAACGAATTCGAGATTTGAGTGGTGAGCTGGGTCGAGTTCTGAATGTTCTTCACATCCGCGTGTGCCACCACGCTTTCCGGCCTGCCTGAATGACTTGCTACCGCGAAGGCCGCGATCAGGCCTCCGCCAACGGAGGCCGCCACCAGCGTCAGAATTGCTGTCGAGCGGCGAAATTGGACCACGTTTGCCATGTTCCTCAAAAATCCTTTCTATTTGCGGCACGTACAAAGACCCTAAGCCGCTTTCCATTCTTTTGACGTAATAAATCTGATTTCGATTTACAGGCGGCGTTCATCGAGTGCCCACCGCCTCCTTTTCTTTACGTTTCTTTACATCCGCGCGAAATACCAGCCCGGACCCGGCCGGGTCGGCATCGATCCAAACGGTCTGCCCGTCATGTACCTCACCGCTCAGAATCCGCTTGGCTAGCGGCGTTTCCACCTCGCGTTGGATCGCGCGCTTCAGCGGCCGTGCCCCATAGTTCGGGTCATATCCGCTACGTACCAGACGCGTCCGCGCCGTATCCGATAGTTCAATCGTTACATGCCGCTCTGCTAACCGTGCGCGAAGCGCCGAAAGCTGAATATCGACAATCTTTTTAAGCTGTTCCTCGTTCAAAGCATGGAAGACGATGATGTCGTCCACCCGGTTCAAAAACTCCGGTCGGAAGTGATGCTGCAATTCGTTCAGCACCGCATCCTTCATACGCCGGTACTCCTCACCTTCAAAGGCGCCGCGGTATTCGAGGATTCGCGGGCTGCCGATGTTTGACGTCATAATGACAATCACGTTCTTAAAATCGACCGTGCGCCCCTGACCATCCGTTAGTCTTCCATCGTCAAGCACCTGCAACAGCGCATTAAAAACATCGTGGTGCGCCTTTTCGATTTCGTCGAACAGCACGACCGAATAAGGACGTCGCCGCACCGCCTCCGTAAGCTGGCCCCCTTCGTCGTAACCGACGTATCCCGGAGGCGCACCGATCAAGCGCGAAACTGTGTGCTTTTCCTGGTACTCCGACATGTCGATGCGGATCATCGCCCGCTCATCGTCGAATAGAAACTCGGCCAGGGCTCGCGCGAGTTCGGTTTTGCCGACACCAGTCGGACCCAGAAAAATGAAGCTTCCGATCGGCCGTTTCGGATCCTTTAATCCGGAACGGGCCCGGATAATCGCTTCCGCAACTGCAAGGACGGCTTCATCCTGCCCGATCACCCGCTTGTGCAACTCATCTTCGAGTGCAAGCAGTTTCTTCATCTCGCCTTCGAGCAGCTTCGAGACAGGAACGCCCGTCCATCGGCTCACCACCTCAGCGATATCTTCTTCGTCGACCTCTTCCTTCAACAGCCGCGTACCGCCTTGCTGCGCCGATACGCGGGCCTGCTCCGCATTGAGTTGCCGCTCGAGTTCTGTCAGCCGCCCATATTTCAGTTCGGCGGCTTTGTTGAGGTCATAGGCGCGCTCGGCTTGCGCGATCTCTACCTTGACCTGCTCCATTTGCTCCCGTATCGCGCGAACGCGCTGCACCGCATCTTTTTCCGCCTGCCATTGCGCCTGCAAAGCCGAACCCTGCGTCTTCAACTCGGCAATCTCTTTTTCGATGCGCGTCAGTCGCTCCTTCGAAACCGCGTCGCTTTCTTTCTTCAATGCCTCGCGCTCGATCTCAAGCTGCATGCTGCGGCGCAGAATTTCATCGAGCTCCGTCGGCATGGAATCGATCTCGGTACGCAGCTTGGCCGCGGCTTCATCCACGAGGTCGATCGCTTTATCGGGCAAAAAACGGTCTGTAATGTAGCGGTTCGAAAGCACCGCCGCGGCCACCAGCGCCGTATCTTTAATCCGTACGCCGTGATGCAGTTCATAGCGCTCACGCAATCCGCGCAGAATCGAAATCGTATCTTCGACACTCGGTTGATCGACAAACACGGTCTGGAAGCGCCGTTCCAGTGCCGCATCTTTTTCTATGTATTTGCGATATTCATCGAGCGTGGTCGCGCCGATACAGTGGAGTTCGCCGCGTGCCAGCATCGGCTTTAATAAGTTGCCGGCATCCATCGCGCCTTCTGCTTTACCCGCGCCGACGACCGTATGCAGCTCATCGATAAACAAAACGATGCGGCCTTCCGAGGCTTGCACCTCTTTCAGAACTGCTTTCAGCCGCTCCTCGAATTCGCCGCGGAACTTCGCCCCCGCAATCAGCGCGCCCATATCAAGCGCAACCACTTGTTTGTCTTTCAGCCCTTCCGGAACATCGCCGCGCACAATCCGCTGCGCCAGGCCTTCGACGATCGCGGTCTTGCCCACGCCGGGTTCGCCAATTAGAACCGGATTGTTTTTCGTGCGTCGCGAGAGCACCTGAATCACGCGCCGAATCTCCTCATCGCGCCCGATCACCGGATCGAGCTTCTCTTTTGAGGCCAACTCGGTCAGGTCGCGGCCGTACTTCTGCAATGCTTCGTAAGTGGCTTCCGGGTTCTGCGTCGTGACCCGCTGGTTACCGCGCACTTCGACAAGCGCCTTCATAAGCCGGTCACGCGTCGCCCCGAATTCCCGCAGCAGTTTTCCTGCAGCGCCTCGATCCTCTGTCGCCGCCAGCAATAAATGCTCGATTGAAACGTAATCGTCCTTGAGCCGCT
The DNA here is from genome assembly GCA_036821665.1 of Bryobacteraceae bacterium. Classification (GTDB taxonomy): domain Bacteria; phylum Acidobacteriota; class Terriglobia; order Bryobacterales; family Bryobacteraceae; genus Bog-105. Next base: position 5,811 of record DAISJE010000008.1, read on the forward strand.
TCGCCTCGCGCTCCGCCGTATTTAACAACTGCGAGAGCCGGTCCGTGATGTAAACCTGATCGGGGCGAACACCCCCGCCGCTCACCTTAGGGAATTTTTCGACTTCCTGGACCAGCCGCTTGTGAAGCGGCTCCAGCGGAACATCCGCCTTTAAAAGAATGGAAGGCGCCAGACCGCCCTCCTGCTCCAGAAGCGCGAGCAGCAAATGCTCGACGTCTACTTGCTGGTTGCCGTAATTAATTGCAATTGTTTGGGCCTGCCGGATCGCCTCTTGCGATTTTTCCGTCAGCCGGTTGAAATCCATAATGCCTCAGGATCAGAATAGCACTTGAGCGATAGTCAATGCAATAATCTTAGTCGAATTAACTCACATCTGAAGCTGCTATGATTGGCTTCGTTTCGCAACCACCCTGGTATGGCCAGTTCGTTTGGTAAATTCGCCCTAACTTGTTGTTTTCTCGTTCCCTGGCCGCTCTTTGCCTGGTGGGAGACCGGACACCAGACCATCGCTCGCATTGCCGCCGCTCATCTGACGCCTGCCGCCCGCGCGCGTATCGCTCAAATATTGGATGTTGAGAACACGCCCGACGCTGTGGCCGACGCGATGGCCCAGGCCTCTATCTGGGCCGACGAAACCAAGCGCGAAACCCGGACCGGCAACTGGCATTTCATCGACTTGGCTGTCCAAGACACCCGCTCCGACATTCCGCTGCGCTGTAAGGACGACAATTGCGCCCCGGCCCGTATCCGGCTCTTTGCGGCCCAGCTTGCCTCAAAAGACGCCGAATACCGCTGGAGCAACCGCGACGCCCTCCGCTATGTCATCCATTTCGTCGGCGACATCCATCAACCGCTGCATGCCATCTCGAATGCCGATCAAGGCGGCAACTGCGAACGCCTGAATCCCTATATCGGTAAAGCCAAAAATCTGCATGCGCTCTGGGACGGTGAGTTAGTGAACGAATTTAACCTTAGCGACAAGGCTCTGGCAGCTCAGCTCGACGAGCGCACCCAAGATGTTGCGGTTGCAGGAAGCGTTGACGACTGGGTCTGGGAATCGCACGAACTAGCCGTCACTGACGTTTACCAAGCTTTGCGGATTCCGACCCAGCCGGTGGAGTTTCCCGCGAGTTGCGTCGATGCGCCGCTCGCCATCGGCGAATTGCAACTGGATATTCCGGATATCTATCTCGGCAATATGAAGCCAGTGGTCGAAGAACAGCTCATCAAAGGCGGCCTGCGCCTCGCAAAGTTGCTGAACGACACATTCGCGGGACAGTAACCGGGGGGGCTTGAGCCCGCGCGGGGCTTCAGCCCCGCAATCTAAACGCGGAACAGTAACCGGGGGGCGGGCTTGAGCCCGCGCGGGGCTTCAGCCCCGCAATCTAGACTCGTAGGGGCCGTGGCATGCCCGGCCCCAAGCTGATAGCTGATAGCTGAAGGCTGATAGCTGAGAGCTGTTCGCTCTACAGCCTCCCCTTATTCCTGTCGATAAGCACTTAGCAATGTGTGTCGGTCGCCGCTGGTTCGTCAACCTGTTGCTGTTCCTGGCCATGCCTGGCTTCTGCCTGGCACAGCGGTATACCTTTCGGGACTACATCGATGGTTTAAAAAACCTGAACGTGAACTGCATCCTGCAAGACCGTATCGGGTTCATCTGGATCGGCACGGAAAGCGGTCTCTTTCGCTATGACGGCTCTGGTTTCCAGTCATATGGGCGCAAGGACGGCCTTCCCGGTCTGTGGGTAAAGGCGCTGCATGAAGATAGCCAGGGCCGGTTGTGGGTCGGCACAACCGACGGGCTGGCCTACGGCTCGGCGAACCAAAGTTTCCGGACAGTCAAATTCGCAAATCAGGATTTGCAGGTGGGTGTTAACTCAACTCTTTCGTCCTCGCCCGACGGGCACGTTTACGCCGCCACGCAGCTCGGCCTCCTTGCGATTCGAACGCAGGATGACGGCCTCACCTGGAAAATCGGACAAGCGCTTGCCGCCAATGATAGGAAGCGATTCGGTGGGAATGGCATTCAGAGCGTGTTTGCGGATGCGGACGGCTCTGTCCTATTCGGTTGTGACTCCGCAGTCTGCCGTTTGCGGGACGGCACAATCACAACCTGGGGAGAGCGCGACGGTTTACCGAAGGACAGATGGGCATTCTTACTGCGTCGCCGCAATGGCGAGTTGTGGGCGCGCGGACCGAAACACGCCGCTGTCCTCAAACCCGGCGAAAAACGCTTTGAACTGCACGATCTTCCCTCGTCGCTGAGCGACGGAATCAATTTCCCTCTGGCCGAAGACGCTTCGGGCAAGCTATTGGCCGGTCTCAATGCCGCCGTGGCGCGATACGCAGGCGGGCATTGGATCGTTCTTTCAGAAAAGAATGGATTCGGAGAAGGCGTCGTCACCTCTATACTCGCGGATAAAGAAGGTTCGGTTTGGTTCGGTCTGTCCGGTCTGGGATTGCGTAAGTGGCTGGGTTATCCCGAATGGGAGCATTTTACGAAGCCTCAGGGCATCGCATCGGATGAGATCTGGGCTGCATTGCGGGATTCGCGCGGCCGGTTGTGGGTCGGCGAGGAGCAGGGACTGGATATTCGCAGCCCCGGCGAGAATGCGTTTCACGCTTGGCGATCTCCGGGCGCCGATGCACAAACAGCGCGATCGCTTTCGGAATCAAAAGATGGGTTCATCTGGGCGGCTACCGCCTCCGGTCGCCTTCTTCAGATTGACGGCGCGTCTCTCCACGCCAGCAAATTTAATTTCGATTCGATTTCAAGAGTCTTGGTCGATTCCAAAGATCGCGTTTGGGTCGCAACGCTGACAGGTCTCTTTGTAGCAGAACCCGGCCACGGCCGCCGCTTTCATCGCGTCGCCAACCCATTGCTGGGACGGCAGAATTTTCCCGACATCACCGAAGATAACCAGGGCCGTATATGGGCTATTTCCGACCGGGAATTATTTCGGTTGGACGATTCCGGGTGGTCTCTCATCGATGTCTCGATGGCGCAGCTTGGAACTCACCTTGCAGACGTGACCGCTGATCATTCGGGAGACATATGGGTCGATGGCGTAGAGAATGGTGTGGCGCGGCTGCGGATTGCCGGAACCAAAGTTGTGGACTTTTACCGGCCGCGGCTTGCCTCGAATGAAGTGCTTTTTATAGGCGCGGACCGGCGTGGTTGGATATGGGTTGGCGAGGATCAGGGTTTGGAAGTGTTCGATGGACACGCATGGCAGCGCTATACGCTCGACAACGGCCTTATCTGGAACGATTGCGATGCCAAAGCATTTTTGAGCGATTCGGATGGTTCCGTTTGGATCGGCACGAGCGGCGGCCTTTCGCATTTCTCGCCTGCGCCCGAGATTTCTATCTATCCTCCGCCTATGCCCTTCATCTCGGGAGCAGACTTCGGATCGCACAACTTACTGACCGGACGCTCCGACGTGCCTTGGGAAGCCAATCCCCTGACAATCAGCCTGGCGTCTTTGACTTTCCGGGACGAAAAAGCCCTGCGTTTTCGTTATCGCTTGTTGGGATTGGAACCGGAGTGGGTCGAGACCTCGGATCGCTCCCTCCGCTATCCGCGCCTCCCGCCGCGTGCCTATCGATTCGAAGTCGCCGCGATCGATAGCGACAATGGCAAAGCTTCACCCGTGAAAACGTTCGCATTCGATATTGAACCGCCTTGGTGGGCAACAAAGACCTTTTTATTTGCAACCATCGGCGTTGTGCTGCTTCTGGCTGTCGGCTTGGGCCGCTGGCGCGTAAAGATTCTGATGTCGAGGCATCGCGAGCTGGAACGCTTGGTCGCCGAACGGACCGAACAACTCGATCATAAACTCGCTCAGGAAGAATCCCTCAAGGCCGAAGCCGAACGGGCAAATCGTGCCAAAAGTGATTTTCTCGCCGTGATGAGCCACGAAATCCGAACTCCTATGAACGGCGTTATCGGAATGGCCGGTTTGCTGCTCGACACGCAGCTCGATACAGAACAGCAGGAGTTTGCAACGGCCATTCGCGATTCGGGAGCATCTCTGCTGGCGATCGTGAATGACATCCTGGATTTTTCCAAGATCGAGGCCGGCAAGCTCACGCTCGAATCCACTGCCTTTGAACCGGTTGCGATCCTTAAAGAGGTCATGCATCTGATTGCGGAAACGGCGCAACGCAAGAGCCTGTCCGTCATATTTGAATCGGATCCGAACGTGCCGGCTTGGGTAAGCGGCGATCCCGTGCGCCTTAAACAAATTCTTCTCAATTTGTTATCGAATGCCGTCAAGTTTACCGAGTCCGGTGGTGTAACCATCCTCGCTTCGCGTCTGCAGGCCACCCGTTCAAACGGAGTGCTTTTGCGGTTCGCAATTGCCGATACCGGTATCGGCATCCCATACAATGTTCAAACTCAACTGTTCCAGCCGTTCCAACAGGCGGAAGAGTGTACAGCTCGCAAATACGGCGGCACGGGTTTGGGATTGGCTATTTCAAAGCGGCTGGTCGAACTGATGGGCGGCAAGATCGGCATTGAGAGCGTTCCCGGAAAAGGCAGTACGTTCTGGTTCACAGCCGATCTCAACTTGGCCAAAGGCCCTGCGGAGAGTGCTCGTCAGGCAAGCGTGCGACCCGCCGCTCCGAAATCGCAGCATAGAGGTACCATTCTGGTCGCGGAGGACAACCCGATTAATCGGAAAGTCGCTCTCAGTCTGCTGTCGCATCTTGGTTACGACGTGGAGATCGTAACAAACGGTGCGGAAGCGGTGGAGCGGTTGAGGGAGCGGCGGTATGACGTCGTTCTCATGGATTGTCAGATGCCCGTGATGGATGGCTTCGAAGCCACGAAGGCGATCCGCGATCTCCAGGCGGCGGGCGCCCGAACGCCAATCATCGCGGTAACCGCCAATGCGCTTACCGGGGAGCGCGAAAGATGTCTTGCCGCGGATATGGACGACTATTTGTCCAAGCCCGTCAGTCGGGAGGCGCTCGATACAGCCATTCAACGCTGGCTTCGCTCCGCCAAAGAAGGCAACGTGGAAGAAAGTCTCGTGGCTTAGCTCTCTTATGCTCGTCGAATCCTCGGACGTAACCCGGTAACGGAGGTATTGAGAACTCACGGCGACCGGAGCCACCTATTCCACGTGGCAATTGCCGTTTTGACTCAGGAAGAAACACTTCATTGGCTTGCCTTGCGGATGGTTCCCGGTCTGGGCGTCACGGGGGCGTTGAAGGTTCTTCATAAACTTAAATCTCCCCAAGCAATATTTCGGTCTTCAGCATCCGAGTTGGAAGCCTGCGGGCTAAGTCCTTCTCAGGCGCGCAATATTGCAAGTGGCTGTTCGTTTGACGATGCGGTGGATCAGCAGCAGCGTATTCTGGACGGTGGCGCGGAGCTCATTTCCATTCATGATTCCCGCTATCCGCAGCGGCTTCGCGAGATTTTCGATCCACCTCTGATTTTGTTCGCATTGGGTAGAACAGAGCTTCTTGCGTCGCACTCGATCGCAATTGTCGGCACGCGGCGGCCCACTCCGTACGGCCTGGCAGCCAGTGAACGGCTCAGCGCCGATTTGGCGAAAGCCGGTCTGACTGTCGTCAGCGGCCTGGCAGCCGGGATCGATACCGCCGCACACCTGGCTGCATTAAAAGCGGGCGGAAACACAATCGCAGTCTTTGGGTGCGGCGTTGACGTGCTATATCCGGCTAGCAATCGTAAGTTGTACGACGATATCGCTAAAAACGGATTGCTCCTCTCCGAATTTCCGATGGGTGCGCCCGCTTTTCCGCAGAACTTCCCGATCCGGAACCGAATCGTAAGCGGCTTATCTCTCGGCGTTGTGATTGTCGAAGGAGCGCAGCACAGCGGATCGGCCATAACCGCCAAGCTTGCTATGGATCAGGGCAGGGAAGTTTTTGCCGTCCCGGGGAATATAACATCGAAAATGAGCTGGGGGCCGAATCTCCTTATCAAAGAAGGAGGAGCGAAATTAGTTCAAGAATGGAGCGATGTCACAAATGAGCTTCCGCTGGCCGTCCGGCGGGATCTTGTCAGCCGGGCGCAGCAACAGGCCCTGCCGGAAATGGGCGGCGCTCAGACCGAGTCAGGCGGCCCGCCGGAACCCGTTAAACAACTGGCTCAAAAGCTTCTAAATTGCCTGCAAGTCGATACACCTCAACAACTTGAGGCGCTTGTTGAAACTTTTGAAGGCGTTTCGTCATCTGAGTTGATCGGTGCGTTGTTTGATCTCGAGATGTCAGGGCTCGTTCGCCAGCTTCCCGGAAAAAACTTCATCAAGGTGTGGTAAAAGAGTAGCGTTCCTTCCGAGACTCCGCGGCCTGAGCCCTCGAATCGAATACTTAGATAGAGAAGAAAAGCAGTTATGACAAAATCACTCGTCATCGTGGAATCCCCGGCGAAGGCGAAAACTATTGGGAAATACCTGGGTAAGCAGTTCATAGTAAAGGCCTCTTTGGGGCATGTGAAGGACCTCCCTAAAAAGGACCTCGCGGTGGATGTCGAGCGCGATTTTACCCCCAAATATGAGGTGATTGAGGGCAAAAAGAAGCTGATCGCCGAGCTGAAGCAAGCCGCCAAGGGTGTCGATTCCGTTTATCTGGCGGCTGACCCGGATCGCGAAGGGGAAGCGATTTGCTGGCACCTGAAAGAAGAGCTGGAGCCGAAAAAGTCTGATAAACCGGCTATTTTTCGGGTCATGTTTAACGAGATTACGGCCAACGCAGTCAAGCGGGCTTTCGATCATCCCATGGCCGTGAATGTCAATCTGGTCGAAGCGCAGCAGGCTCGTCGCGTGCTTGACCGATTGGTCGGCTACAAGATTTCGCCGCTGCTGTGGGACAAGGTTCGCCGGGGCCTCTCCGCTGGCCGCGTCCAGACCGTAGCCCTCCGGCTCATTGTCGAACGTGAGCGCGAAATTCGCGCCTTCCAGAAGCAGGAATACTGGACTATAGATGTCTCGCTAAACGCGAAAAAACCCCCGGTTTTGACCGCTCGCTTAAATAAGCGCGCCAACGAAACACCGGAAGTGTCGAACGAGGCTGCCGCAACGGCCATCGTTGACGACCTGGATGGAGCGGCCTATAGCGTCCGATCCGTCACCACGCGTGAGAAGCGGCGCAATCCGGTTCCTCCGTTCATTACCTCGACTTTGCAGCAGGAGTCATCCCGCAAGCTTCGCTTCAGCGTTAAGCGTACGATGATGCTCGCCCAGGGATTGTATGAAGGCAAGGAAATCGGAAAAGAAGGCGCAACCGGTCTCATCACCTATATGCGTACCGATTCGACTCGTGTTTCCGAAGACGCTCTCGGCGAAGTGCGAGGCTTCATCACGGAACGCTATGGCCAGCCGTATGTGCCCGCATCCGCGAATATATACAAGACGAAAAAAGATGCGCAGGACGCGCACGAAGCGATCCGGCCAACCTCTGTTCTGCACACTCCGGAATCGCTGGAAAAATACCTCGCCGAAGACGAGCTGAAGCTTTACCGGCTCATCTGGATGCGCTTCGTCGCTTCACAGATGATGCCCGCCGTTCTGGACCAGACCACGATCGATGTCGAAGCCACCGGCAAAAGCAAGGTTCCCTATCTGTTCCGAGCCACCGGCAGCGTCCTCAAGTTTGACGGTTTTCTGAAAGTTTACGAAGAAGGCAAAGACCAGAAGGACGACGAAGACGAGGACCTGAAGCACAAGCTACCTGCCGTAACCCAGGGCGAGGAGTTGCGCTTCAAGGAAATCAAGCCGGAACAGCATTTCACCGAGCCGCCGCCGCGCTACAACGAGGCCACGCTGGTCAAAAAGCTCGAATCCGATGGAGTCGGCAGGCCTTCTACGTACGCATCTATTCTTTCTACGATTCAGGACCGCGAGTATGTCAAGAAGGAAGGCGGTAAGTTCTTGCCGACCGAACTCGGCATGGTCGTTACAGACTTGCTGCTCGAAAATTTCAACGATCTGTTCGATGTGAAGTACACGGCGCGCATGGAAGAAGAGCTTGACGAAATCGAAGAGGGCAAGCTCGAATGGCGCGCTGCCATGGCGGAGTTCTACGGGCGCTTCCAAAAAGATCTGGCGCATGCCGAACGCCACATGACCGACATTAAGCGCATGGAGAAGCCGACGGATCTCGTTTGCGAGAAATGTGGCAAGCCCATGGTCATTAAATGGGGCAAGCACGGCAGCTTTATCGCTTGCACCGGTTATCCCGAATGCACGAACACGCGCGAGTTGACGGTAGACCTGCCGGATGTCGACAACACCGGATTGGGAGAGCAGGACGAAACGGAATATTGCGAGAACTGCGGCCGTCCCATGGTTCTCAAGAAGGGCCGTTTTGGTCAGTTCTATGCTTGTTCCGGTTATCCGGATTGCAAGACCACCAAGCAGATTGGCGGTGAGCAGCGCAAAGACGTGCCGCTTGAAGAAAAATGCCCGCAGTGCGGCAACAACCTGGTTCAGAAATATGGCCGGTTTGGTGAGTTTGTCGCTTGCAGCAATTACCCGAAATGCAAGTATGTCAAGCAGAAGACGATCGGCGTTCCGTGTCCGAATTGCTCCCAAGGTGAGATCGTCGAACGCCGCTCCAAGCGCGGAAAGACCTTCTACGGCTGCAATCGTTATCCGGAATGCGACTTCGTCGCCTGGGGCAAACCGATTTCCGAAAAATGCCCCGAGTGCGGCAGCAGCTACTTAATTGAAAAATACCTGAAAGCAGGACCGGTCGCTCAATGCCCGAACACGGAATGCAAATACAAGCGCCCGCTCGAAGGCTTACCGGGATCGAGCGCCGCATAAGAAGCGCCATTACTCATCCGGGACAACAATTCCGATAGCGCGATGACCACGGATGTTAATAAAGAGCCGCAGCGCGCGGTCATGATCGCACTGAAGCTCAAATTCACCCGAGCTGCTGGCTTTTGTCCGGGCAACCAGATCTTCGCCCTCGAGCAAAAGGATGTCAACACCATACATCGCCTGGTCTGGCTTCTCGGAATTTAAGATCTGTCCAATCAAGTAGAGGCGGTCACGGACACTCTCCAGCCTCAGGTCGATGACGAACGGCTCGGCTTCGTGAACAAGCCTGCGGCTTGGTGAAGCCGAGCCGCGGACAAAAGCGGGCATGGGCTGCCTGAAACTGTCGAAAATCAATTCTGTTCGGCGGGCAATCTCGGTCAGCCATCGCCAAGGCTTCAAGACGGAGTACCCTGCCAGAACATCTTGGGCTGCTTGCCCCGGGGGCACATATTGTGCTTCCTGTGATGAATATTGAAGGACCGTTCGCCACAAGTTTGCGGATTGGAGACATTCTTCACAGTCGTTGCGAAGATGAGATTCCAGCGCATCGCCTTCCGGTGGCGGCAACAATCCACGCACAAAGTCAACCCAATCCGCCTCTGAAAAATGGCTCATGCTTGCTCGTCCGGCCTCGTGCCAGCGAGGCCTTCTGCAAATAAAGGGCATTCCGCTGCCGGAAAAATACAAACACCCCGAATGCTTGATTCAGGCAAACGCCCGTCCAATCAGTTTAAACGGCGCCCAATAATACGGATGGCTATATTGTTCTCGCAAACGGAGCATCGCAATCCTCAAAGCATCGGCTTTTCTCGATCCCTTCGCCAGTTCTCCGTAAAATTCCCGCATGAATCTCGACGTGCTCCGGTCGTCGACATCCCAAAGCGACAACAGTAAGGATTGCGCCCCAGCATACAGCAGGCCACGCGTCAGCCCAATCAGTTCATCGCCCTCATCTACGACATCCAGTCCGGTAACACAGCCGCTCAGGGTGAGCAGCTCGGCCGGAAGATTGATCCGGTACAGATCATAAAGGCTTACGTACGAGTCTGCCAGCCGGATGGAGGAAAACATCGGACTATCTTGCCTGAAACAGCCATGAGTGGCGATGTGAATTAACCGGCTTTGCGCACCATATTCTCGTAATGCTTGCTCGGTAGCCTCCGCCCCCCAAAGCACTCTAGGCTCCGGAACCACTTTCGCTACGGACTCCACTTCATCACGGATAAATGGCATGCGCGGATCATCGACGCCAACAATCAGTGACGGTCTGGAGTCCTGACGCTGTTGACGATGAGAATGAGCAAAAATGCTGGCGCACGGCGCGTAACAGACATTGAAATTGTCCACTAGATATCGTTTTCCGTCGAACAAACAGTGGAATGGCAATGAATGCAATGGTCCGTAAGGAACGACGATCAGGTCTTCAGTCCCTAAAACATTCTCGATTGGTGCGATTAGATCTCGATACAACCCCTGCAGATGTCCTTGAGTAGCCCGCAAGAGGGACGTCGCAAATCGCGAAACGTACGCTGGATCCAAACGAAGTTTAGACAGTTGAAAGCGCAGCATCCGAAGGCTTTGCATGACCCCGGAAGCACATGCAATCCGCAAAATCTTGAGATCTTTGGCCGATATAACTGCTGCGTGTATCTGCGCGTTAACCGCAAAATATTCAACTAATGTCGTTTCGGGTCCCAACGCGCAACGTACTTCCGAAAGACTTGCGATTTTAGAATTCAGAAGCGCGGCTCCCACTGCCGCCGACGCAGGCGCTTCGCGTAGTAAATGTAGCAGTTGATGCTCGCGCTCCCTCGCTTGCTGCTTTAGCGCTTGTAACTGGCCCGCTGAAATGCCGTCGGGGGAGCACTGCTCGCGTTCAATGCGATGGTAGTACCAGTTCAGTTCCTTTCGAAGATTTTTGACATGTTGATCCGTTTCGTGCTCTTCCGCATTGATATCTTTCTGCTGCGGGCCCGCGAAAATCAGATCCTGCAGCGTACGGGATTTTGCCGCCTCTATGTAGCCGAATGCTTCTTCAGCCGAAGAGTCGCGCGTCTTGTCTTGTAAACAGAGTTGAATGAGACGGCTGTAAACCTCCAGCCGGTTCCGCATGAACCCGATTTTTAATTCGTCTCGTTGCAAACTGCTTCTCAGCGTTTCCAGTTCGTGTCGTGCATGCTGATACAGCTCATAAGCCCGAGTTGTTTTCCCTGCGGATTCGAGAATCTGACCACGCAAGAGATGCACCTGATAGAGCAAAATCGGCGCGTCAAGATTGTTCAGAATGGTCAGCGCTTCGTCGCATTCGCCCGCCGAAGCTTGGGAATTGCCGGTCTGAAAAAGTATTCGGGCCAGTAACAGCCGGGAAAAAGCATGCTTGCTTGGCAACGACGTCGAGCCGAAAAAATTTAATACATCCCGACACAGCGTCTCAGCCTCGACGAACTCGCCACAATCGTAAAGTACAAGGGCGCGATAGAGGTCAATCAGTGCCGGTAAGACACGGTTATTCTCTTGCCGCGCCATTTCCTTCGCGCCTGAAAATAGCTCTAGAGCACGCATTGTTTCGCCCTGTAGGCTTTTGGCAATCGCAAGATTCATCTGTGACCGGCAGGCTTCATAATTCATCCCCAGGCTTAGGAAATGATCGAGGCTGGCCTGCGCCATTTCTATTGCTTCTTCGACGAGGTTCAGCTCCAAATAGATTTCCGATTGATCCAGGTCGCACAAGCCCAGGTGATAGCTGTCCCCGTTTTTTTGGCACATCTCGCGCGTAGCACGCAGCAGGTCGAGAGCTTCTGTGTATTCGCCGCGAAGGTAATGAAGGTAAGCGATGTTGTAATCCGCCTGCCCCACGAGCAGAGGCATGTTCTGCTCCTCACACAACGCACGCATGCGCCGGTATGATTCCATTGCGCCGCGAAAATCATCGAGTGCGATGAGGCAGACGGCCACATTATGAAGCGCGACTCCAAGTCCCTCCATATCTTTATGCGGCAATAGCTCGCGATAGGCAGCTTCGTATGCCGACAGAGCTTCGGAATAGCGGTTCTGGCGGTGGTATATATTGGCGACGTTAATCGTCAAGCGCGCCACGCGTAACGGTTCGTTGAGCTTGGTGAAGATGTCCCGCGCTCTGTCCGCTGCGCGAAAGGCAGTATCGTATTCTCCCAGGAGCGCCAGCGATTGAATCGAGCTGCTGAGTGTTCGGCCAACTTCGTTCATGTTTCGGGCTTGTTCGAATAACTGTGCGGCCGTCTGAAACAAACCGACCGCGTGCCGGCAGTCGCCTTTGAACCATGCCGCATTCGCTTTCGACCGAAATGCGCGTGCCAGCGTCTCGTCCTGCCCAAGCTCTCCCGCAATTGCAACTGCTGCCTCCGCCAAGATCGAGGCCTTCGGAATATCCACTCGAACCGCTGCCCGAACTGCGTCCGCCAGTTCATCTACGACGTGCGTATCCAGCAGTTGTCGATGGTGGTGCAAAAACTCTGTCCGGTGCGCGCCGTCCACCATTTTGCCTGCCTCTATGCAGAGCCGTTCCAATTCAGATTCCATCCGGCTCAGGCGAATCCTTTCTCTTCGAGCGACCGCCGCAACTTCTCAAGACATCTCATCCGAGTGGCTCCCATTGAACCTTTCGCGAGTCCAAGCGCGGCTGCGGCCGCTTCGTAACGCACAGGAGGGTTCGCAAAGAACAGGAGCTCGATTAGTTGTTTGCATTCGGCGCTCATCTCCCCTACAGCCGTTCGTAAAATCTGCTCGCGCTCAAGTTGTTGAAGGATTTCGGATGGTAATTCTTCGTCAGCAGCTCTTATCTGTTCGTCAAATTCCTGATCGATATACCGCCGCTCACGGTTTTTCCACTTTGTGCACGTATGCGCAGTCAATTGAATGAGCCAAGCCGCCAACGCCCGTGGTTCCCGAAGCGTTGACAACTCCCGGAGCAATGTCAGACAGACGATCTGAAAAATATCGGCGGCATCATCTTGGCGAAAGCCCTGTTTTATCGGAATCGAGAAGACAAGATTGCCGTATTTATCAATTAACGTAGACCAAGCCTTCTCATTGCCGAGCAGACATTCTTGAACCAGCACTTCGTCCTTTTCGAAAACAGAGTTGGAATTCCGGATGGAAGTCATTTAATTTGGACCCGAACCCTGGTTCTCTAAAAAGAGCTGATCTGCATTCCAAAGTGTATAGCTGCTTAGCACGGCAGGCTGAAAGTTTCCAACGCGGTCGCTCGCCCCGGCCAGGATATCGGGACTGATCAGGAATATCACTGGTTGGTGCTTCCACTCGAGTTCTTGCACGTTATCGAAAATTTGTTTACGTCGCGATCGATCCAAAGTAGTCATCTGCTCTTCCATTAGCCGGTCAACTTTCTGCTGCCACTCATCGGGCGAGCTTGTCGATCGCAGCTTCCACACATGCGTCGCGCCGTTTGAAAGCCAAACGCTCATTTGCGAGTTCGGGTCGAAATCCCCATCGGCGAGAGTCATGATGGCCGCCTCATAAGTAAAGCTGTTAAAGATGCGATCAACGAGGCTTGCAAAATCCAGCGGAACAAGATTTACTTTGATCCCGATATCTTTCAAATCCTGTTGAATCAGGGTCGCCATCTGAACGTCTTGGGTTCTGCCGGCATTGTGCATGATGGAGAATTCAATTGGTTTGCCGTGTGCATCGTTTAAACGTCTATTGCTATTCCAGGAGAAACCGGCATCGCGCAGGAGTTGTTTCGCCTGTTCCACGGAGCGCGCCGGCCGTGGAATATCGGGATCAAACCAGAGCCGGTTGCCCGGGCTCACTGAGACCGCTAGCGGATACGCTCGTCCGGCATACGCGAGGCGCACAATTGCGTCGCGGTCAATCGCCTTCGAAATTGCTCGACGAAACGCCGTTTGGCGGAACCAGCCCTGTTTCTCCGCTATCGATGGTGTGAGTCCAGGCTTCAGGTCGTTAAGGTTGAATGCCAGGAAAGTGTATTCGAGGCCGGGTCCGGCATCATACATCCGAAGCGCGCGGCGCTTCGCATTTTGCTTGAGAATTTCGAAATCCTCAGCATTGATCCGGCTGACAATTTGCGTCTCGCCCGTTTCAAAGCGCATCACTTCCGATTCGGAGCTTATGTCTGTCAGGCAAAGAATCTCATTGAGGTAGGGTAGCTGATTTTGTTGGCGATCTCTCTTCCAGAAATAAGGATTTCTTTGTAAAAGAATTCTCTGTCCGGGTATACATTCTCTTAGCCGAAAGGGCCCAAGCCCGGCAATCTGATCGGGCCTGCTGCTGAGGCCCCAAGTACGTTGCAAGCTTCCGTTTTCGTACGCTCCCTTGAGGAGGTGTTCCGGTAATATCGCGATGCTGTCAAATAAACGCTCGGCGGCGCCATAGGGCCGGGCCAAATCGAAAATGACCGTGTACTGATCGACCTTCCGGACCGTGATCGGCTCACCTCCTACGATCAGCAGATCGCGTTGAGGCGCATGAACTCTTTCATCCAAATAACACTTAAACGTAAAAATCACATCATCTGCATTGAATGGATACCCGTCCGAAAAGCGCAATCCATGGCGAAGATATACGGTGTATCGCCGGCCATCTTGAGAGGCGGTCCACGATTTGGCAAGGGCAGGCTCCGGCTGTTGCGTATATCGGTTGATATGGATCAGATCTGCCGTCATTAGGCCGGTAATTTCCCGCGAACTTCCATCGATGGCGATCAAAGGATTAAAAGTTTTGGGCTCGGTGCGTTCTGAAACGATAAGTGTTCCTCCCCGCTTTCCAATTGGCCCGCTCACAGTCAGGTAATCGGGTTCCATGCCGGCGGCGGCGGCTGCTGCAGGGTAGCAAGCGCCACTTGTAACAAGAATTAAGACGATCGTGCGGACGAAATTTCCCAGAATTTCGACTCTCACGGACATAATCTGCTAGATTAAGCCCTTTTGCCTGAGCTTGCCGGTTCTTAAACCGTGCTTTGCTGAATTCGAAGCCGATTTGATTCAGCACGGTAAAGCCATTCGAAGATCAACAGCGCGATTACCAGCACGATTGCCGGAGAATACATCCACCAACAGGACTCCAATATGAACAGAGTTTGCAAGCTTGCCAGCATATTGCCCCAGCTCGGTACCGGCTCACTGACGCCCAGGCCAAAAAACGATAAGACGACTTCCGCGGTTATGTACTGCGGAATGTATAACGCCGCCTGAGTCATTGCAACGCCGTACGCCTGCGGAAGGATGTGAGTTCGAAGAATGTAAAAATCGGCGGCGCCGAAACCTCGCGCTGCAAGTACGTACTCGCGATTTTTGCCGCTCAGCACCACGCCTCGCACAAGCCGGGCTGGACGCGCCCAGCCGACGCTTCCCGCAATCGCAATCAGGAGAAGAAAGATGCCGCCGGGATTCATATGTAAAGGTAAAAAGGCCCGAACGGTGAGCAGCAGATAAAGCCACGGTACCGCGAGAAACAGTTCTGCCGCGCGCATGATCGTTTCGTCAATCCACGTTCCGTAATAACCGGCAAGGCCGCCGGCAAACATCCCCAGCCCTACCGAAATACCGGCCGCCAGCAAACCGGCAAAAAGAGAAATTCGCCCGCCATAGAGAACACGTGAAAATAGATCGCGGCCATATTCATCTGTGCCAAATATGAAAACGCGCGCGGCGGGATCCGTACCAAACAGATGGGTGCGCGAGGAAATCGAGCCAACGAGCTTATAAGGTGAGCCTGCGACAAAAAAATGAATGGGGAATGCGCGGCTTCGGTCCTCGATGTATTCATGCAACGTTCCTGGCTTTAGCTTCCAGCGATAAACGAAGGGATGCGGGAGCGCTAGCAAGTTAGACTTTTCAAAGTGAATATGCGTCGGCGGAGCGAGAGCGACATTACGGTTTTGGATCTCGTAGTCGTAAGGCGCAAAGAAACCCGCCATCGCCAGCATGCTACAAAGAATGGTCAATGCGACAAGCGGAAGCTTCGGGCTCCGGGCGAACGTCACCTTCATTCGGTCCGGATGCGGGGATCGCTCCAATAAAGTAGCAAGTCTGCTATAAAGTTACCCGCAACCAGAAATCCGGCCGCCACCATTGTCGAGTCAATGATAAGAAACAAGTCGCGGTCAGCAATAGCTTGCAACAGGAGACGCCCCAGACCGGGCCAACCGAAAATTGCTTCCACTATCAGTGAGGAGCTCATCAGCAGCCCGATTGAAAGTCCGAATAAGGAAATAATCGGATTCAATGCTGCCCGAAAGGCATGCCGGAAAAGAATGCGTCGAAACGGTATTCCATGGCCACGAGCAGCCGTGATAAAGGGAGATCGCAATGCTTCCTGCATGGCAGCGCGAAAATGGGAGGGCAATAACGGAAGTAAACCCGCGGCCA
>DAISJE010000009.1:0-21446 GCA_036821665.1 Bryobacteraceae bacterium
GGGCGCCCTCGCCCGGCTCTTCGAATTCCCTATGACAGCAATCCACATTTCCTGACGTTCTTTGTGGGGCGGCGCCTTGCGCTGCGCCGGGCGCCCTCGCCCGGCTCTTCGAATTCCCTATGACAGCAATCCACATTTCCTGATGTTCTTTGTGGGGCGGCGCCTTGCGCTGCGCCGGGCGACTCTCGCCCGGCTCTTCGAAAATTACCTACTCAGCCAACGCGAACGCGTACAGTGAATCGCCCGCCCCGACCACCAGGTACTGCTTTCCATCCAGCATGTACGTCTCAGGGCCGTTGGTGACGTTTCCGCCCAAGCCTGCATGCCACACGATTTTGCCGTTAGCTGGGTCGAACGCAATCAGGTGATCGGAGCCGTCGCCCGAGAAAAGCAGCTTTCCCGCTGTGGACAACAGTCCGCCGCCTCCGCCTCCACCCGGATAGTCATGCTTCCAGACGGTATTGCCGGTCTTATAGTCAATCGCTTGCAGTGAACGGCCCAATGACCCCGCGCCGCGCTCGGCCGCGCCATAGCCCTCCGGATGAGGATCGGTATCGGTGAGATAAAACATGCTGAACGAATCGGATGAGTTGACGTAGAACAAGCCGGTTTCCGGATCGAAGCTGGGTGGCGGCCAGTTCGTCGCGCCGCCCGATGGCGGAGAAACGAGAACACCGGCAACCTTCGGCTCTTTCTCAGGGTTCGGAATGGGGCTGCCGTTCGCATCCACGCCTTTCGACCAGTTCAGCGTCGGCAGATAAGACTTCGTCACAATATTTTTGCCGGTTACTCGATCGAGCACAAAGAAATAACCATTGCGATCCGCCTGCGCAAGCAGCTTGCGAGGTTTCCCGTCGATTTCGCCATCGAACAAAACCGGCGTCTGTGCTGAGTCCCAGTCATGCGTGTCATGCGGCGAGGCTTGAAAATACCAGGCCATTTTGCCGGTATCGACATTCAGCGCCACGATAGAGCATGTGAACAGATCCTTGCCTTTGCGGCTCTGACCCGCCATTACGGGATTCGGATTGCCCGTTCCGATGTAGTACAGGTGCAGTTCCGGATCGTAAGTGCCTGGAATCCAGGTCATGCCGCCCCCGTGCCGCATCGCATACGCATCCGGCCAAGTTTCCGATCCCGGATCGCCCTCTTTCAGAGGTTCGCTCCACCATTTCCACTGAACGGCTCCTGTCTCCGGATCGTGTGACTCCAGGAATCCCGGTACGTCGAGCGAATCGCCGCCCGTGCCGACAATAATGTGATTCCCCACCACAATGGGAGCGGGCGTCGAAAAATATTCCTGCTTTACGTCCGCGATTTCGACATGCCAGCGCTCTTTGCCCGTCTTCGCATCGAGTGAAACAAGATAGTTATCTGGAGTTTCAAAGAACAGCCAGTTGCCGTACATGCCCACGCCGCGATTGCCGATATGGATGCCGCCTTTCGTGCGCCAGAAGTAGTGCCAGAGTTCGCGGCCGGATCGCGCATCCACCGCCCACGTGTTATCGGGAGCCGTGAAATAAAGAACTCCATTTACCATCAGCGGGGTCGATTTGATCGACGCGCCGAACGGATTGCCGGCCGCTGCTGTCTCCGCCGGAGCGGGACCTTCGCCGCCCACAATCGATCTCGGCGTTTCGCCCGGAATCGCGCGATAGATCCAGGCGAGATTCAGTGTTTTAATTGTCGATTGGTTGATCTGAGTAAGTGGGCTGAAGCGGCGGCCTGAGTAATCGCCATTGTAAGTGGGCCACGCATTGGTCGGCGGCTTACGAAGAAGCGCGGGGTCAAGCATCTGCGCGGCCAAAGCGGCCGGAAGCACCGCGGCAAAAATCGAGAGCAGAAAACAGCAGTTGTTCATTTCACGGTCACCAGATAAGCAGTGAGGTTGTGGATATCCGAATCGGTGTACTTTGTCAGTAAATCGGTGTGCGCCTGAAGCGGATCGTGAATTTCGATCTTCGGCGTCTCGCCGTCGCGGGTAAAGGAGTGATAATCGCCCTTTGCATCGGTGAGGGCAACGCTGAAGTCATCGATGTGCTCCAGTTTGCCGGAGAACGTCTCGCCGGAAGGCAGCGAGACAGTCACGGTGCGAGGCGCAGTTTCCGGCCCGGCGATTCGTCTTCCATAGCGACCCTCGCGCGGCATCACGATTTTCTGCTGGATGGTAACCGCATCGTACTTAGACCCGACATGCGCGAGATCGCCGGATACGGAATGGCACGATGTGCATCCGCCCGCACCGTTAAAATAAGCCTCTCCCGCCTTTGGATCTCCAACGACTATGTTCAGAATCTGATACGTTCCGCGCAACGCCGCCGCCCGAATGCGGTCATGTAAAAAAGCGGCGATATCGGAAATCTGTTCCTGAGTCATGCTGAACTTCGGCATGCCCTTATCCGGCCGCCCGTTCAGCACAACTTGTCCGATCTTTTCGCCGTTATCGTCGTCCAAAACAATCACGGAGCGCAGCAGGTCCGGACCCGTTTCGCCGCCTTTTGCATTCGCCCCATGACAAAACGCGCAGTTCTGCGAAAAAAGCTTGTGCCCGTTCTCGAGGACCTCTGGAGGATACGCTTTGTAGTCACGCCCGCCTCCTGCGAAAGCGCGGCGGGCCGGCGGTCGCGCCTGTGTCGTGGTGGCCGCGCCTGTGTTTTGCGTTTGTGCGGAGACTTGCAGAGATACCCCAAAAACGAGGGCCAGAGCTGCTGGAGCAAATCTGGAGCAGTGCATCGAAATTTTCATTTATGGGTTAAAACAAAGTGTATTACGGCCTTTCAAAAAAGCCCGTCACTAGCCGCAAAATATAATCGCAACTGCTCTTGTTATGCAAGAAGATACCCAGTTGGAAAGCACTAGCCGCCGGACGCTGTTGAAGCAACTGGCCGGTGCAGCCAGCGCGGCTCTCCCGATTCTCGGTCAGAACCCGCCTCCCGAAAATCATCACAGTTCCTCTCCCGTAACCAAAGAGGAAGCCACTGCTTATCGATACCGGTACTTTGATCCGCAAGATGTAAGAACGTTGGATGCGTTGGCCGAAACGATCATTCCGGCCGATCAGCATTCGCCCGGTGCCAGTGCCGCCCGTGTCTGCGAATACCTGGATGTCATTCTGGCGGATTCGTCGCAAGAGACAAAAGATCTCTGGAACCGCGGAATTGCCGCCGCTAATGAGCTTGCTGCAAATAGCTTCGAAAAGTCCCTTGCGGATTGTTCATCGGAAGAGCGAATTGCAGTGGTAAGTGAACTCGCCGGCAGTGAAGATCCGCATGGACCGCTAGAGGAGCGATTCTTCCATGCGTTAAAGCGCGCCACAATCGACGGTTATTACACCTCGAAGATCGGCATTCATCAAGACCTGGAATACCAGGGCAACGAAGCGATACATGATTTTCCCGGCTGCCGGCATGCGGAGGCGCTGTGAAGCACGAGGCAAAGGATATCTACGATGTGTGCGTGATCGGTTCCGGTCCCGCAGGCGGCGTGCTTTCGAAGGAACTGGCTGAATCCGGCGCCAAAGTCGTGCTCATCGAGGCTGGCCGGCTGCAGACTTACCAGGATTTCCACTTCCACGCGTGGCCCTATGACTTCCCGAAGCGTGTGAAGCCTAGCGTCGGATACCCGAAGGAAGTGGTCGAATCCATCCGGTATGAAGATAGTGACGCTGTCTCGATGGACCGGATTCGCGCCGTAGGCGGCCGCAGCATTCACTGGAATGCGGGCTGCTTCCGGTTTGCCGAATGGGATTTTCGCGAGCGCAGCGTGGCCGGAGTCGAAGAGGATTGGCCCATCTCCTATCAGGAAATCGCGCCCTATTACTCCTACGTCGAAAAAATGATCGGCGTATGCGGCTCGCGCGATGGGCTCGCCGTTTTGCCTGACGGCGACTATCTGCCGCCGCTGAAAATGCGCTGCTCCGACCTCATTGTCAAGCGCGCTTGCGACCGCATGGGCATTCCCTTCATTGCGACTCGCAAAGCGCTGCTCACTCGGCCGTATGACAACCGGCCGCCCTGCCATTATTGCGGTCATTGTATGGAGGGCTGCGATGTAGGCGCCATTTTCAGCGTACCGGCTTCGATGCTACCGAAGGCGCGCAAGACTGGAAATTTCACCCTGCTGCAGAATCAGCTCGCGCGCGAAATTCTGGTGGATCAGGAAGGCAAGGCTCGTGCCGTATCCATGATCGACACCGTAACGCGCCAGGAACACGAAATCGCTGCCCGCCGTTTTGCCGTCTGTTGCGCGAGCATCGAATCGGCCCGCCTGTTGCTGAACTCCCGCTCGCCCCGTCATCCAAACGGCCTCGCAAATTCAAGTGATGCCGTCGGGCGTTATTTGCACGGCCATGTCACCGCCGGGTTCCAGTCTTATTTGGAGGAACTGATCGCGACCAAGCCGGTGAATAATGATGGAGCGTTGGACCACACGTATATCCCACGCTTCAACATGGACCGCAAGAACACGCCCTATGTCGGCGGATTCCAGTTCCAAAACCAGTTCGCAGGCTTTCGTTATCCATATCAGGCGCAGCATCTACGGGGGTTTGGCGCGGATTTCAAAAAGCAGGTGCGCGATCTTCAGCCGGCATTCTTTCAGACCGGCGTTTTCGGGAAAGTGCTGGCTCGCCCGGATAATCGCGTGACGGTTGACCCGAATCGAAAAGATGCCTACGGCATTCCGATCCCGATTGTGCATTTTCGGTTCGGCGAAAACGATATCGCGCTCTGGAAAGACATGAAGGTGAAGACGCAGGAAATTTTGCATGCCGCAAAGGCGCGCATGGTGTTCGACACCGCACCCGTTCCCACCGGCTTCGCGAGTCACGAAGTCGGTACCGCGCGCATGGGAAACGACCCGAAAACTTCGGTGCTGAACCCTTTCTGCCGGTCGCATGATGTCGATAACTTGTATGTCGTGGACGGCAGCTGCTTTGTGACCTTCCCGGAAAAGAATCCGACTTTGACGATTATGGCCTTAGCGGTCCGCACCGCGCGCTATATGCGAAATGAATCGAAGGGCTTGAGCACGAGCGATCTCTAATGCAGAACTCTACAAAAGTATTTCTCGCCGGCAGCCTTCTTCTGGTTTCATCTGTGCTGTGGGCCATACGGCGGCCCGGCGATATTCCGTTTCGGAAACATGAATTGGATATTGGAGCCAGCGAGACCTGTGCTCTGGCGGACATCAATGGCGATGGCAAACTCGATATTGTTTCCGGTGAGAACTGGTACGAAGCGCCTGACTGGAAGAAGCACTCCTTTCGCACGCTGCCGTACTCTAACGGCTACATCGATAATTTCAGCGATCTTCCGTTAGACGTCGATGGCGACGGTCGCGTGGACATCGTAAGCTGCTCCTGGTTTCGCAAATCCTTGCGCTGGTGGCACAATCCCGGACGCAGCGGGTCATGGGAGGAGCATTCCATCCAGGCAGGGTTCCCCATCGAGTTCGCATTCTTGGTGGATCTCGATAACGACCGCAAAGCGCGCGAGATTCTTCCTGAATTTGGAGATCCGAAAGCGCCTCTCGCCTGGTTTGAAGCGAAGAACGGAAAATTCATCAAACACGTCGTCAGCGATTCAAGCTACGGACACGGCATTGGCGCCGGTGATGTCAATGGAGACGGGCGCACCGACATCATCACGCCTAAGGGCTGGTTCGAAGCCCCGCGCGATCCGCGCTCCGGCAAATGGATCTGGCATCCCGAATTTGATCTCGGCACGACTGGCTTTATCTACGTCCTCGATGTGAACGGGGATGGCCGAAACGATCTCGTAACTAGCGCCGCCCACGATTACGGCATCTTCTGGATGGAGCAAACCGCCGATCATCACTGGAAGAAACACATGATCGACGACACGTGGTCGCAAGCGCACGCCATGACCATGGTCGATCTCAATGGCGATGGCCGGCCGGATTTTCTAACCGGCAAGCGATATATGGCGCATGATCACGATCCCGGCGCGCGTGAGCCGCTCGGCATATATTGGTACGAATTTCTCAAGGGCGATGATGGGCAGCCGATATGGGTGAAACACATCATCGACTACAGTACGCGTACCGGCGGCGGTATGCAGATTCCCGTGGCAGATTTGGACGGCGATGGCGACCTCGACTTTGTCACTGCCGGTAAATCCGGTCTATTTCTCTTTGAGAACCTAAGCCGCAATGGAGGAAGACATGAAGTTCGGCGCTAATACGTTCATTTGGTCGGATCGCTTCGGAGCGGAACAATACCCGCTATTAGAAAAAATTAAGCGCGCGGGTTTCGACGGAATTGAAGTTCCGCTTTTCGATCCCGATCAGTATCGCGGCAGCATCGCCCGGCGTTCAATTGAGCAACACGGCCTGGAGTGTACCGTTTGCGCCGTTTTGCCCACAGGGCTACACACAGCCAGCGCCGATGCCGTCATTCGCCGGCGAGCCGAAGAGCACCTGCGCGCCTCTGTTGAGGCCACCGCGGAACTCGGCAGCAGGCTTATCGCGGGTCCACTTTACTCCCCGGTTGGCTACTTTTCGGGAAGCCGTCGAACAGATGATGAATGGAAGCGAGCAGTCGAAACTTTTCAGCAAGTCGGGCCGGCTTTGGACAAACATGATGTCACGCTCGCCATTGAGCCGCTGAACCGTTATGAAACGTATTTTTTAAATACCGCAGCGGATACCGTTCGCTTCTGCCGCGAAATCGGGCATCCGCGCATCGGAATTCTTTTCGATACCTATCACGCCAATATCGAAGAGAAAGATGTTGCGGCTGCTATTCGCGAAGCGGCGCCTTACCTGCGGCATTTTCACTCCTGCGAGAACGATCGCGGCATCCCCGGAACCGGGCACGTCGATTGGCCCGCTGTCTTCGCTGCGTTGCACGAAGCGAAATACAATCATTGGCTCACCATCGAGAGTTTCGGCTTTTCGCTTGGCGCGCTTTCCGCCGCCGCGTCTATCTGGCGAGATCTTGCGCCGTCGGCCGAGGATATAGCGGTTAAAGGACTGCGCTTTCTGAAAACATTCTGAGCGGCGGACGTCACGACAGGCATCGCGACCGGCTGGTGAACAAGAGTCGACGCCGAAAATGCCGCCATCACACTGCAGCCTTCCCGGCTTCAAAACGGATAATCAAAAAAGGACATTTCTAAGGGCGATGTCACGAGGTTGACGGAATTGATCCGTTGCTATACTCGGGTTGATTCTGTCTTCGCTGGAGTGGCGGAACTGGCAGACGCACGGGACTCAAAATCCCGCGTTCTTCACTGAACATGTGGGTTCGACCCCCACCTCCAGCACCAACCTAAAGCAAATCAATTCAGTAACTTACCGGTTTCGACCGGTCCTCCTTTCCGGCCCTGGTCCGTAACATCCGGCACCAATTTGGGCACCAATTTTTGCTTTTCCATGTAGCCGCGCATAGTCTGCCCGGTCTCGATGGCTTCGTCTTCGGCCACGATGTCATAGCGGCGGAAGACATTCTCGGTCTTATGACCAGAGATCTGCATCGCGCGTTTAGGGTCGATTCCAGCCTTAATCATGTTGCGTACCGCCGTGCGGCGCAGGTCATGGATCATGACGTGATCGAGATCCGCCGAGTGCCGCGCATTCTCAAAGCCGGTCCGGGGCGAGCGCAACTGCTTACCGCGATATTGGAAGATGTACGGGCAGGCTGGGTTGCGGGTAGCGAGCGCCATCTGCAGGAACTCGCGCATCTCGACCGCGTACAAGGGCAGTGAATGAGGCACATCGCGTGTAGGGGCTACACGGCGAGTTACTGCTCGGCACCAATTTGGGCACCAATTACAGCTAACTATAGCCCATCTAAGCCGGGTTATAGTAGCGTAAGTTATTGATTATAGGTTGATGCGGAGGCTGGAATCAGCCTTGCACGGGACTCAAAATCCCGCGTTCTTCACTGAACATGTGGGTTCGACCCCCACCTCCAGCACCATCAAAATACGTCGGTTAGCATTCCGGCTTCGATTGGTTCCAATCTACGAGCAGACGTGCGCACTAGTGGCTGTTTCGGCCGGTTGCCTGCCAGCCCTTCCCGACTATGCAGCCGGTCGGCGCTGAACTTCGCTCTGGATCTGCTTGAGCTTCTCGCGCCGCGCTTTCTTCAGATCGTAGTTACTCTGGAGATTCAGCCAGAACTCCGCTGACATGCCGAAGTACTGGCCAAGACGCAGAGCACTATCCGCGCTGATCGCTCGCTCGCCTTTCACGATGCTCAGTATACGATTGGACGGTACGCGCAAAGCAAGCGCCAGTGCGTTCATGCTGATCCCGAGCGGCTTGAGCAACTCTTCGTTTAAATACTCGCCCGGCGTGGCCAGCGGCAACAAGTCCGCCTTAGTGGTAGTCCGTGATTTCGACATCGTATGCTTTTCCTTCCTTCCATTCGAAACAGATTCGGTACTGATCATTTATTCGGATGCTGTGCTGGCCTTTGCGATTGCCTT
Organism: Bryobacteraceae bacterium; assembly: GCA_036821665.1. Classification (GTDB taxonomy): domain Bacteria; phylum Acidobacteriota; class Terriglobia; order Bryobacterales; family Bryobacteraceae; genus Bog-105. The sequence goes on from DAISJE010000009.1 coordinate 8,454, forward strand.
TAAGAGCTTCCAGGCGATTACCCGGAGGCACCAGGAGATCATCTAACCGTATCGCAGATTCGAGAGCGTTGAGCCGCCGTTGTGCAAGGAGCGCAAGAGCCTCGAATTGCTTCACCCGAATACCATTCGCCACCTTCTCGGTATCCTTATCGCGATACGAGGCAATCACTACTCATAGCGTACTAGCTAATACGTATAATACAAAGCGTACACACGAAAGATTACGTACCCCTTGCACCAAGAATTCATCGGAAATCGCGGCTGCGTACCGGAAGTGCCGGAGCGCTCCGCTGCGGATCGAGATGTTTCAGCAATCGCGACCAGTCCCATACACTGTGCGCTACGACATGCAGCACTTGACCTTCCCTTTGGACGACTCCCCGACAAGCCAAGAATTTTGCGTGATAGACAGCATCGTGAAATTTTGTATGGACCTGCTTCCATACGATTAGGTTCGCCGCCCCAGTCTCATCTTCAATCGTGAGAAAAATCGTCTCTTTGGCCGTCATCGGATGCTGGCGAAATAAAATTAAACCAGCCACCAGAACAGTTTTCCCGGTTTGAGTTCTTTTCAGCTCGGCTGTGGTTATGGATTGCTTTGCTTTTAACCGGGAACGAAGAAATGCCAACGGGTGCTCACGCAACGTGAGTCCGGTGGTTAGATAGTCCGCCACAACCTCCTGGCTATCCGTGGTGGGCGGCAAATTCACCTCCGGATCATCAAACAGCTCCGAGCCAGCGAATAGTGGGGGAATTTTTCCATCGAGAGCGCTCGTCTTCCATACAGCATGCCGCCGTCCCGTTGTTATGGAACCAAATGCATCGGCCTGAGCTATTTGATCCAATGTGCGGCGGCTACAACCGGCACGCCGTGCAATATCGGCCGGGCTCCGATACCCGGAACCTCTCTTTTCGACGAGTACCTTCGCCTCTTTTTCCGATAGTCCGGCCACCATATTCATACCGAGCCGCACCGCGTGCCGTGAGCGGTTTGCGATTGGCTCCAGCGTCGTTTCCCAATCGCTATGATTCACATCAACGGGACGTATCTCCACACCATGCTCACGAGCATCGCGAACCAGTTGTGCAGGCGCGTAGAAGCCCATCGGCTGGCTGTTGAGTAATGCGGCACAAAAGACATCCGGATGGTGATATTTAATCCAGGCCGAGGCGTACACCAGGTTGGCAAAAGATATGGCATGCGCTTCGGGGAACCCATATGTGCCGAATCCTTCAATCTGGCTGAAGCAGCGATCGGCAAATTCTTTGGAGTAACCGTTTTTCAGCATTCCGGAAAGGAACCGGTCGCGGAACGAAGAGATAGTGCCGACATGGCGGAACGTTGCCAGTGCTCGCCGTAACTCATCCGCTTCATCGGCGGTGAAATTCGCCCCGATTATAGCGATCTGCATGGCCTGTTCCTGAAATAACGGAACGCCCAAAGTCTTCTCCAACACGGCCTTCAACTCCGGACTGGGATATTCAACCGGATCTTTCCCTTCCCGCCGCCGTAGATAGGGATGCACCATATCTCCCTGAATTGGGCCGGGGCGCACGATAGCAACCTCCGTCACCAGGTCATAAAACGTTTTCGGTTTCAGACGCGGCAACATACTCTGCTGCGCGCGGCTTTCTACCTGAAAGACTCCAATGGAATCCGCGTTTTGAAGCATTGCGTACACATCGGAATCTTCATGGGGAATGTTAGCCAGCGTCAAAGCTTTCTCATAGTGGAGTTTTAGTAAATCGAACGCTCTTCGAATCGCGCTGAGCATCCCAAGGCCGAGGACATCGACCTTCATCATGCCCAGCTCATCAATGTCATCTTTGTCCCACTGGATGACAGTCCTATCTTTCATTCGTGCGTTCTCTATGGGGACAAGTTCATCCAAACGGCCACGTGAAATGACGAATCCGCCGACATGCTGCGAAAGATGGCGCGGGAATCCCATCAGTTGATCCATCAGATTTAGAGCAAGCTCGCGGCGCTCCGCTGAAAGCTTACCGGAGATCTCAAAGACTTTGCTCACCTCGCGAAGCACTCGCCGTTTACGGTAATGAACAACTGTTGCAGTAATTCCGGCCCGATCACGGCCGTACTTTTCGTAAATATGCTGAATCACTTCTTCGCGGCGCTCGTGTTCGAAATCGACATCGATATCGGGCGGCTCATTACGGGCAGCGGAGATGAAGCGTTCGAAGAGAAGGCCTCGTGCGACAGGATCGGCCTCGGTAATCCCCAGACAATAACAGATCACCGAATTCGCCGCCGACCCGCGGCCCTGGCAAAGAATTCCTCTTTCTTTCGCAAATTTTACAATTTCATGGACGGTAAGAAAGTAGGGCGCATATTCGCGCGCTGCAATGAGTTTCAGCTCATGATGAATCTGCTTGACGACATCGTCCGGAACGCCTTTCGGATAGCGAGTTTCGGCGCCGGCAAAAGCGCGGCGCTTTAAATCCTCGAACGCCGACAAACCTGGAGTGACAATCTCTTCCGGGTATTCGTATTTCAATTCATCCATCGAGAACCGGCATCGCTCCGCGATTTCGACAGTGGCATCGAGCGCATCCGGCCATTCGGAAAAAAGCTGCGCCATCGCATGAGGGGGCTTCAAGTGCCGCTCGGCATTGGCTCCCAATCGAAAACCCGCTTCGGCTAGTGTGCATTTTTCGCGAATGCAGGTTACTATGTCCTGAAGCATTTTACGCTCCGGGTCGTGATAGAGCACGTCGTTGGTCGCAACCAGCGGAATAGAAAGTGATCGGGCAAAACCGGCGACCCTTCGAATCCATTGCTTGTCATCGCCGCGGTACGAATGTGTGATCGCCATGTGAAGATGCCCTCGAAACAGGCCGGCGCAGCGCTCAATGTGCGTTCTTGCCCGTTCGGTCAAGACTTCTGGAAAAGGAAGAATGAAATGCTGGCCCTCGGCATAGCTCGCGAGATCGGCGAATTGAAGTAGACACTCTCCTTTGTCCGCGCGCCGCCGACCCAGTGTCAGAAGCTGCGTAAGCTGCCCGTAAGCTTTGCGATTCGTGGGATAGCAGAGGATACTTTCTCCATCCGCAAAATCCAGGCGGCAGCCTACAATCAAACGGGTATGTGGTTTCTCCACTTTCTTCAAAGTGGAATGCGCAAGAACAATGCCCGAAAGCGTATTGCGATCGGTCAGTGCAACAGCTGAATAACCATATCCATTCGCCGCGTTTACAAGTTCCTGTGGATGCGATGCACCTCGCAGGAAACTGAAGTTCGACGATACCTGTAGTTCCGCGTATCCCGGCATAAGCTCCCCTCGAGGAAGCCTTTCCAGCGATCAGGATAACACGGATATTCGCCTTTTATTCGCTATTGTTCCTGCGCCCCGGAACTCGCGCCTTCCGATGTCGCCCCTTCAATGAAACCGGCAACATCGCTCTTCATTTTTTTCAGCGAATCCGAATCGAGATAGACCATATGGCCTGATGAATATGTACTGAAGCTGATGTTGTTTCGGTAACGCGGCGCAAGATCGAGATGATCCATCGTATAGTTGGCGGCGAAATAGGGTGTCGCCAAATCGTAATAGCCTTCGAGCACGCGGACTTTCAGATATGGATTCTTTACAATCGCCTGACGAAGGGCGCTGGCGGTGTCGGCGAAGCCCTGTCCGGCCGAGCCCCAGTCCCACTTAAAAGCGGACCCGTATTCGCCACTTGCGGACGTGTAGTACGGCATGTCGGTGGAATAGTTCAGCTCTTTTTTCAGATAGCTGTTGAAGACAGAGTTGAACGGCGGGAGAGTTTCGGAGCCGGTCGGATCGAAGAAGCGTGTTTCAACAAAACCCTCCGGATCTGGCCCTGTAAAGCGGCCGTCCAACCGGCCTACCCGGAGTTGCTGGCCGGCAAGCAGGTAATGCGTGAAGCCCCGCACATCCACGCGCAAGTTGTACTGTTCGATAATCTCCTTGCTGAGGCCGGTATAACGCGCGAGCCCGTCGACAATGCTCTGATGCTCTTCCGGCGTGAGCGCGTCGCCTTTCGCCAAGGCGCGCGCATATTCATTCATAGCCCAGTGCTCGACTTCGGCGCGCGTCTTCTCGAGATTCTGAGTAAGCTCCGGCGCAAGTTTGTGATGATAAGCGGCAATCATCGTATAAGAAGGCAAGATCAACGGATATGGTTCATCGTTCGTGCGCTCAAACTCCAAAGTCTGGAAAGCCAGCACCGTAGAGAGGAGCACAATGCCGTTAAAAGAAATTCCTTTCCCGGCCAGATAACCTGCCACGCCGGCGGAACGGGTGGTGCCGTAGCTTTCACCGAAAAGAAATAACGGCGAGGACCAACGTTCGTTGCGGGTGAGGTAGAGGCGGATGAACTCGCCAAACGATTGGATATCGCCGTTCACACTCCAGAACTTTTTACCGACCTCGGCTGTAGCCGGTCGGCTGAAGCCTGTTCCGATAGCATCCACCAAAACAATGTCTGTCTTATCTAGGAGCGTCTCCTGGTTATCTTCCAGGCGGTAAGGGGCCGGCGGCATGAAGCCATTCTTCTGCAAAACAACTTTGCGAGGCCCGAGGGCGCCCATATGCAGCCAGATGGACGCAGCGCCCGGGCCGCCATTAAACGCAAACGTCAACGGCCGCTGGCCAGGATCGGCATCGTCCAAGGTGTACGCGACGTAAAACATGAGCGCTTCGGTCTTTCCGCTACTGTTTTTAATTGGTAACCGGCCAGCCGTTGCCGTATACCGAAGGACTTTGCCACCCATCCGGATCTGGTGGTGCGTGACGGACGGCGCGGTCTCGGTCATGTCGAAACGCATCTCCTGCGGCGATGCGTGTTCTTCCTGTGCACCAGCGGCTGGCGTGCGTTGAGGATGTTCTTGCGACTGTTCCTGCCAGGTGGGCTCCTCGGCAGGCCGCTCCGGCGGGGGTGGCACACTTTTTCGAGCCGGGGTGCTCTTTTGGACGGCCGGCGCCCGGGGATTAGCTTGCTGACCCAACGATGCAGGCGCGAACGTAATAAGCAAGCAGATCAGAAAAAGTGCGAGGAATTTCGGCATAGTTTCACACTTGTGAAAAAAGCGGGTATGCTAACTACCAGATATACTAAATGGGGAGTTTTTCCGTTGAATCCACGTGAGTTCTTGCGCCTTTTTACGCACATCCAACTACTTCCTGTGCTTGAGAATGGCGAAGAAACAACGCTTGTGGGCGGTCAGGCTGTGATGGAAGGCGTCATGATGCGCTCGCCGCACAGCTACTGCGTCGCGGTGCGTAAGCCGGACGGTCAGATCGTGACCGAAGAGAGCCCGCTGCCGCGCTTATCGGATCGATACCCGATTTTTAAGCTGCCTGTCATGCGAGGTTTGGGCACCCTGGGGCACGCAATGTGGCTGGGAATGAAAGCTCTAAAATTTTCAGCCGAGTGTGCGATCGGAATGGCAGAGGATCCACAAAAGGCCGCGAAGAAGAAAGAGATTGGGCCGGCCGCAATGGCTCTGCAGATTGCTGTCTCGCTCCTCTTCATGATTGCGCTTTATAAGTTTGTTCCGCTGTATTTGGCAACGCTTCTGGGAACCCATTTTCACGCTGTGGGCAGCCGGTTCGCTATCAACATGGTGGATGGCACTCTGCGGATCGCGATATTTCTCGGATTTATGTTTCTGCTTTCGAGAATGAAAGAGATGCATCGCGTCTTTGAATATCACGGCGCCGAGCATAAAGTGGTCTTTAACTTCGAATCGGGACAGCCGGTAACGATTGAGAATGCGCAGCGCTTCGTGACCTGGCATCCGCGCTGTGGGACAAGTTTTCTGGTGGTGGTGCTGATTATCGCCATGATTTGCTACGCATTTCTGCCGTTCGACAGCTTTTGGGCAAAGTTTGCCGGCCGGGTCGCGCTGCTGCCCTTCATCGTGGGCATCAGTTACGAAGTGATTCGGTTTGCCGCTAAGCGGCGGGCGGGGCTCATGGCAATGCTTACCCAACCCGGTTTGTGGCTGCAACGCGTAACTACCCAGCCGCCATCTAATGCGCAGGCGGAGGTGGCAATTTGCGCCTTGAACCGGGCGATGGAGCTTGAGAGAGCTCAAGGCGGCGTGCTGATAATCGCCTAGAAGTCTGAAGATATTTTCACGATTTGTATGCAATACATGGATCGATTAGACGAGGCTGAGGCGCGTTTCAACGAGCTTACGGCGAAAATGGCGGACCCAACGGTCATCGGCGACCCGGATGAATACCGCAAAGTTGCCAAAGCGCAGAGCGAGCTTACGGATCTGGTATCGAAATATCGCGAGTGGAAGAAGGCACAGCAAGAGCTGATTGACGCTCGCGCCATGCTGGCTGAAGAGGATTCGGACCTCCGGCAAATGGCCGAACTGGAAGTAACACGGCTGGAACCTACGGTAGCCGGGGTGGAGCAGGATCTTCGCGTGTTGCTTTTGCCAAAGGATCCGAACGACGAAAAAGACGTTGTACTCGAGATCCGCAAAGGCGCCGGGGGCGATGAGGCGTCACTGTTTGCAGGCGAGGTCTTCCGGATGTATACGCGGTACGCCGAAGAACAACACTGGAAAGTAGAAGTTACTTCGCTGAGCGAATCGTCGGTCGGCGGACTAAACGAAGTAATCGCGCTTATTAGCGGGAATAAAGTGTATAGCCGCTTGAAGTACGAAAGCGGAGTGCATCGCGTACAGCGGGTCCCTGAAACGGAAACGCAGGGCCGTGTGCACACTTCAACCATCACCGTTGTGGTGATGCCGGAAGCGGATGAAGTGGACGTACAGATCGATCCGAAAGACATTCGCATCGACACGTTCTGCTCGTCAGGCCCGGGCGGTCAGTCCGTTAATACAACCTATTCGGCGGTACGCATTACGCACCTGCCGACGAATACCGTGGTGTCCTGCCAGGACGAGAAATCGCAGATTAAAAATCGCGCGAAGGCTCTGCAAGTGCTTCGGTCGCGGCTATATCAGATGGAACTCGAAAAGCAAATGGCCCAGATCGGCGCGGAGCGTAAGAGCATGGTTGGCACCGGAGACCGCAGCGAAAAAATCCGAACCTATAATTTTCCGCAAAACCGGCTGACCGACCATCGCATCGGACTGACACTTCATCAACTCGATCTCATCATTGAAGGCCGCCTGCAGCCTGTTATCGACGCGCTAACCAACTATTATCAAGCCGAGCGGTTGGGCGATGAGGGGCGCGCCGCTTAGATTACCAGGCCCGGTGCGAAGGCCTGGCGCACATCGCATTTCGTGACCCTCCAAACCGCCATCCAGCAGGGCACAGATATTCTCAGCAAAGCAGCGATTCCCGTTCCACGGCTCACGGCGGAAGTTCTCTTATGCCACGCCATGAGATGCGATCGCGCGTACCTTTATGCGCATGGCACCGACGAATTGACCGAGCTTGCCTGGATTCACTACGGGCGGTACCTGAATGAGCGGTTGTCGGGAAAACCGACCCAATACATTACGCACCGGCAGGAATTCTTCGGTCGCGATTTCTACGTAAATGGGAGCGTGCTGATTCCCCGCCCTGAAACCGAGCACCTCGTAGAAGCAGCCATCACCTGGCTGAGCAAACATCCGCAGGCGCAAGTTCTGGACGTTGGAACCGGCTCCGGCGCGATTGCCGTCACTCTGGCCTTGGAGACGAGTTCGTCGATACTGGCATCCGACATTTCGATTCCTGCACTTGAAATCGCGAAACGCAACTGCAAAACCCATGGCACAGATGTGTTTCTTTTTGCATCGGACTTGCTTGAGGCCGTTCGGCCGCGATCCATTGATTTGCTGGTTTCAAACCCGCCGTATGTGCCGGGAGCGGATGCCGCCAACATGCAAACCGAGGTTCGCAATTGGGAACCGCACGTTGCGCTGTTTGCCGGCAATACAGGATTTGAAATTTATGAGCGCCTGATCCACGGCGCTAGTCTCGTTCTCAAAGCAGGGGGCCGTCTCTTCATGGAACTCGGCTATCAATCTCTGACTACCGTGCGCGAGATGCTGACCCCTGGTTGGGGCGATATTGAAGTAATCTCAGATCTGGCGGGCTGGCCGCGAGTGATCGGCGCCACTCTGCCTAGTTGAGAGAACATGCAGCGCCTGGTTTGCCATGTCGATATGGATGCGTTCTTCGTGTCGGTGGAAGAGCTCTTCGATCCATCACTGAAAGACAAGCCCGTAGTGGTCGGCGGGAAAGCGAACCAGCGCGGCGTGGTGGCCGCCGCATCCTATGCAGCTCGGAAATACGGCGTGCATTCGGCGATGCCGCTGCGTACCGCCGGCCGGCTTTGTCCACATGCGCGCTTCGTCGAAGGACACCCGGAGCGCTACCGCGAATATTCAAAAAAGGTTTTCGCCGTCCTAAACGGTTTTTCACCGGTGGTGGAGATGGCTTCCATCGACGAGGCGTATCTGGACCTGACCGGCACGGAGCGCCTGTATGGGCCACCGATGCGAGCCGGGCACGCTCTGCACCAGGCGATCTGTACCGGAACAGGGTTGAAGTGTTCTCTCGGGCTAGCCTCGTCACGTTTAGTGGCGAAAGTATCGTCGGATCAGGCGAAGCCTAATGGAGTCCTGTATATTCTGTCTGGGCAAGAAGCGCGTTTTTTAGCTCCGCTCGATGTACGAAAGATTCCAGGAGTCGGGAAGAAGACTGAAGCGGAGTTACACAAGATCGGAATCCGACGAGTCGCGGATCTTGCATCGCTCGATGAAGATTTTCTCGCGATGCGATTCGGGAAATGGGGTCTGGCCTTGGCGGGGAAAGCCCGTGGCGCCGACGCAGGCGGCTGGTTTGACGCGGAGATTGGAGCTAACGACGATCCGAAGTCGATCAGTCACGAGCACACGTTCATGGAGGACACGGCCGATCGCAACCGGCTGGAGACCACGCTACTGAAGCTCTCCGAAATGGTTGCAAAGCGCCTGCGCGAACAGCGGCTGTACGCACGAACCATTCAGCTTAAGCTTCGAACAGAAGACTTCGCGACCATTACCCGCGCGCGCTCTCTCGATCATGCAACCCAACTCGATAAAGAAATTGTGGGCACTGTTATCGCTCTATTCCGTGAAGCCTGGAGTGGCGCCACCCCCATCCGGCTGCTCGGCGTGCATGCCGGATCGTTACAGTCCTTCGAAGGACAAATGAATTTACTTGATGAGCCGCGGACAGCGCGGTTGCGCGATGCATTCCGGTCTGTGGATCACATCCGCGGGCGATTCGGTGACGCGAGTATTTCTCTCGCTAAGACCTTGAACGCTGGAATTAGAGAGAGAGTGCACGAGAATCCATTCGATCTTCCGGGAAAGCGCAAAGAAAAAGAATGAGCGCCAGCCCCGGAACCGCATCACTTCCGTCGGGAATGGCTGCTGTCAAGCTGCAGTCGTACCGTAAGAGCATGAGAATCATCTCTTCGCGTGAAGTATTCAAGAGTAAGCTTTTCACGGTAGTCGAAGAAGTTGCACACGATCCGGACGGGTTTGAAATTCACCGCTCCATCGTTCGCCACCCCGGTTCGGCCGTCATGATGGCGGTCGACGAAAAGAGCCGAATCCTTTTGGTGAAACAGTTCCGGTTACCCGCCGAACAATACTTGTGGGAATTGCCGGCTGGCCGGCTAGACCCTGGCGAAACCCCGCTCGAAGCTGCGAAGCGCGAATTACGGGAGGAGACGGGTTATAAAGCGCAAAGCTGGACCGAGTTGACCGAATTCTGGGCGAGCCCCGGCTATGTCGCCGAAAAAATGCACATCTTTCTCGCAACCGGGCTCACTGAAGGCGAAAAAGAACCGATGGAGGACGAGCGAATTGAAGTGCACTGGTTTTCTTTAGACGAAGTTGGCCGGATGATCCGCGATGGCCGGATCAGCGATGCGAAGACAATGATCGGGTATTTCATGTATGTCGAGCACCATCGAGACACTACACGTACGTAGGACCTATTCGTTCGTTAGTGGCCGCTCCATCAGGTCTCGAATTGCGTATCGCGGATCTTTACCCTCGTACAAGACCGAATACATCTGGTTGATGATAGGAAGATTGACGTTCTCGTTCATCCCGAGTTGATACGCAGCGCGGCAACTAGAGACGCCTTCGGCAATCATCGTCATTCCAGCGAGAATCTCTGTCAAATTACGGCCCTGCCCAAGCTGGATACCAACGTAGCGGTTACGCGAAAGATCGCCGGTTGATGTAAGCACTAAATCGCCGAGTCCGGCAAGCCCGCTGAGTGTTCGAGGATCTCCTCCCAGCTTTAATGCCAGACGCGTGATCTCAGCCAACCCGCGCGTGATCAACGCAGCCACGCTGTTACTGCCCAGACCCAGTCCGCGGCAAATACCTGAGCCAATTGCGACGATATTTTTCAGCGCCGCGCCAATCTCAACGCCTACGACATCGGTGCTGGCGTATAGACGCAATGCGGGCGTTGCGAAAGCATGCTGAATTTGCCGCGCAATTTCAATGTCCTGCGCCGCTACCACCACTGCGGCCGGTTCGCCTGCTGCAATCTCTTTCGCGAAGGTCGGCCCGGAGAGCACGGCAATCGGAGTGGATCTTACGCTGTCCAGAGCCTCTGCAACAACCTGAGACATGCGACTTAGACTCTGTTCCTCTATGCCCTTAGTAGCACTTACGACGATGGGATTCCGAAGAAAAAACTTATTAGCGGCAGTCAATACATGCCGAAGATGGCTTGATGGAACGGCGCACAGCACGATGTCGGCGTCTGCCAAGACGAACGCCAGATCGGACGATACCTGAGCGCCATCGGGCAAACTAAAGCCCGGCAGATAACGGTGGTTTTCCCGAACAGACGATATTTCGGTAGCCCTGCCGGCGTCACGCGTCCAGATGCGAATCGATGCAAAGCGCGGCGCCAGTGCGATGGCTAATGCTGTTCCCCAACTGCCGGCGCCCAGTACGGCGAGTTGCTTCACGCCGTCTTGCCTTTGGGCGAGAAGGCGTGTTCGGTTCCCGAGCGAAGCCGGTAAATGTTTCCGCGATGTCGATAAATAATCAGTGCGGCCGAGAAGAAGGCTGACGTCAGTAGGGATAATGGCGGATCAATCAACCACCAATAAATAAATGGGAACAAAAAGGCGCCCATGAGCGAGCCGAGTGAAATGTACTTGCTCATTGCGACGACGATTACGAATGCGGCAATTACAACTAGCAGGGCAAGCGGAGCTATGTAGCCAAACGCGCCGACAAAACATGCAACGCCCTTGCCGCCCCTGAACTTCAGCAAAGCAGGATAGCAATGGCCAAGAATAACAGCCGCAGCGGCGAGCGCTATAGCAACAGCATTGTGATGGGTTGAGACGTCTGCCGCCCAAACCGCCAGCAGCCCCTTGAAAATATCGAGGAGCAAAACGATAATACCGGCCCGCTTGCCGGCAGTGCGATGAACATTCGTCGCGCCTATGTTTCCGCTTCCCATCGTTCGAATGTCGCGCCCCAAACTCAGGCGGACAAACCAGTATCCGAACGGCAACCCTCCGATGAGGTATGCGAGCAGCGTCGGAACAGCTAGCGTAAGAAAGATAGGACCGGTCACGTTTCGATTCTAGGAAGCGGCCATCGCCGATTCGAATCGGTAAGCGCGCAATCTGCGATATATGCTCGCATTGGATCCCGGGTCGCTTCGGAATAGCGAAAACTGCGACACCGTAAATGTGCCTAGCGCAGCGGGTTGCAGTTCCTGCACCTTTTGCCGCAGCCTGCCCAGCGGCACTGGGTTCTTAATGCGAGCCAAGGTCAGATGTGGCGAAAATCTTCGTTCCTCCCGCTTTATGCCGAGAGGTTCAAGGCACTCTTCGGTTTGTCGTGCGAGTTTGCTCAGGGCGTCATTTCCATGTACGCCCAACCAAAGCACGCGTGGTAGCCGTTCGTTAGGAAACCAGCCGAGGTCCTTCAATTCAAGCGTGAACCGTTCTCTCGGCGCGACCGCCGCAAGCACGTTGTGCAACTCGTCCAATCGCGATTCCGGCCAATCGCCAATAAACTTTGTTGTCACATGAAGATTGTCGAGTGGACTCCACTTAATCAGGGCTTCTCTCCGAAGGGCACTCAATAGACGTTCGAGGCGGAGTAGGATCTCGGGCGTCAATTCAATTGCGGTGAACAGTCGCATCAAAACAAACCCGTGTTAATGTTCTAGCGTACTTTGTGTGCGGATGACAAATTGATCGTATCGCGGCCGGTTCCAGACTCGCTGCCGCTCGCCCGACTGTTGCGGGAAACGGAACGCCTCAGGTTGGACTTTTTCGAACGTCCGGCCGTCGACGTGGCGCGCGATCTATTAGGTTGTGTGCTTCTGCATCGCGATGTCGCGGGGATGGTCGTTGAAGCGGAAGCCTATCTCGGCCTCAAAGATCTCGCCGCTCATGCTTCACGTGGCCTGACCGAACGTACCCGAATTCTGTTTGGGCCGGCTGGACGCGCTTATGTGTACTTCATCTATGGCATGCACGAATGCTTGAACGTGGTGGCGGATCGCGAAGGCGAACCCGGCTGCGTGCTGATTCGCGCGCTTCAACCCCTGTGCGGTCTTGCCACTATGTACGAACGCCGGCAGTGGCATGGCGGTGTGGCTGGGCTCACGAATGGCCCCGGTAAATTGACCCAGGCTCTCGACATTACCCGCGAAAATTACGGCCAGCGGCTTGACCGCGGACCGCTCCGGCTTCGCCGCTGGCGGGTCAAACCTGAATTTGAAATCGGAGTTACTCCACGTATCGGTATTACGCAATGTGCGGATTGGCCGCTGCGCTTTATTTGGAGTGGAAATCCGTGCCTGAGCAAAAAGTAGAATATCCCCAATGACCTGTAAACTTATTCTGGCTATGCCGCTGGCGTGTCTGTGCTTGGCTGCGCAAACGAACTCGACGGACGCATTGGACCATGCGGTTCAGTCCAAGATCCAGGGCTTCGCAGGACACGTCAGCCTGTACGCCAAGAACCTGAATACCGGTAGTACGTAC
>DAISJE010000010.1:0-14840 GCA_036821665.1 Bryobacteraceae bacterium
TATCGCCGCCGCTGATGCGGTGGCCCATGTTATAGAACGAGCCGGATGCCATCGTATGGCTGGTTAGGATGTTGGGGTCTGACGACAACTGAAGGTAGTTTCCGCAAGCGTGGTTGTGAAGACTGATGGCACGGCACGCAATCACAAAATCCGTCTCCTGAAACAGCGTGTTCCAATCGTCATTTGTAGACATCGTACAAACGGCGTCGGGATCTAACGCCTGCCAGGCGGATTTGTAGCGCAGAATGGTGCTGTTGGTTCCGGTATAACTCTGAACGAACGTGGCAATCGCTTTGTAGTTGGCGCGCCAGGTGACTTGAATAAAACCGCGGCCGCGAAATTTGAAAAAATCGGCCTGCTGGATAAAACCGGTTTGAGAAGGGTCCAGGCTCGTGGGGAACACGTGCTGGGGATATAGTGCGCCGTTCCACAGGTTTCTATAATCCGGCCGGGCGCGGACCAGGCTTGCTGCAGGAAGATGGCTGTGCGCCTCCCAGAATCCCGGATTGTCAAAGAACAGTTCGCCTGCCGGTTTATTTCCCTGACCCAAATTGTATGATCTCTTCACTCCCGCAATGTTGTTGAACGGATATGCCAGCCCGGGATTGGCCGCATTCCCGCATAGCTCCGTAACCGGTAGTAACTGCTGTCCTACTTCGTTGATCAGGATACTCATCAAGGCAAGAAACTGCAGAAGATCTATGGAATCCGAATCGAATATTGCAGGGATGTTATCCCAAACTTGCTGGAATCTTGTTTTCACGTCTACAGTCGTGCCTATCGTTTTACCTGTCCATGCTTGCCTGTTCGCACAGTTTGCGTTGAACCAGTCGACGAAATGACCTTTTACTCTTGCGTGAAAAAAATCGACGATTTCCGTTCCGTTACGAAAGTGCAACGCGGCGGCGGCATGCACGAGCGGGCTGGGCACGGTCATAACTCTGGAATTAGCAGGAGTTTAACAGAACCGGATTAGCGGAAGCAGAGGAGAAGAGAAGGAGCACACAAAAATATTCGGCAAATCCGAAGCGTACCGGGTCAAGTTTTGCGTCCAAGGAACCGGAGGCAATTACTATGGCGGACGTCGACGTTAAAAAGCAGTCGTCACAAACTTCGGACCCGTCTCGTACGCAGGAGCTACAAAGGCCAGAAGGCCGCGGTAGCCTGTCACACCAGGGCGGCTGGGATCCATTCGGATTCGCGCTCAGCCCGGCAGAATTCTTCTCGTCCAATCCCTTCGCCCTTATGCGGCGAATGAGCGAAGAAATGGACCGCAACTTCAGCCATTTCTTTGCAGGCCAATCCTCAGGCCATGGTTTGGGAATTTGGTCTCCCGCAATTGAAGTAGAGGAACACAACGGCCAGTTGGAAGTACATGCTGAGTTACCAGGATTGAAAGCCGAGGACGTTAAGGTTGAAGTAACCGATGACGCGCTGGTAATCCGCGGCGAGCGTAAATCTGAACGGGAGCATCGGCATGGCCAGGCATACCGTTCGGAGCGGCGCTATGGCGAGTTTTATCGCTCCATTCCCCTTCCGCAGGGAGTAGAGGCCGAAAAAGCGAAGGCGGAGTTCCACGATGGCGTTCTGCAAGTAACCGTACCGGTGCCGCAGCAACAAAAGGAGAAGCGCCGTGAGATCCCGATTCACAGCGGCGAATCAAAACCATCCGGCTCAACTGCCGGAAGTGCTGCTGCCGCCGCCGGGGCAGGGAGCGGAGGAACTTCCCCGGGGAAGAAGTAAGAAAGCGAGTTGTTTCGACCTGCTTTCAATATCGGTCACAACCGGCAAATTTATTTATTTAGGGTCGCTGATCCACACCTAAATTATTCAGAATAAATCGATTGAAAGGTCCGGCGCCCGTACGTGAGAACGAGCGTCGGACCGCTGCTAATCAAAACAGATCATAAGCGCCGCTACACTTCTCGCAGGAAGGACTTTGGTCCGGCCACGGGTTGAAGGTGCTTCCGCAGCCTTCGCTCTAGCCGAATCGAAAAATAGTTAACCGACAACGTGCGAAGCGAAGGACGCATGCGATCTTATAACTTGTCGGGGCGCACTAGGCGTCCCTTATTGCCGGAAGAGCCACACGGATTTGCCGCTCGCCTTAACGAGCTGCTGGTGGGACAGCCCGAAGCAATTGAAACCATCATCCCTTATATTCAGATGCACCAGGCGGGGCTTTCTCCCGAAGGCCGGCCCATCGGGGTGGTTTTGTTGCTGGGACCCACCGGCACTGGGAAGACTCGCACTGTGGAGGCTCTCGCCGAGGTCCTCCACGGCAGCTCAAAAAACCTGCTGAAGGTCGATTGTGGCGAGTTCCAGATGGAGCACGAAGTAGCAAAGCTGATTGGCGCGCCCCCCGGGTATTTAGGCCATCGCGAAACGCAGCCGATGCTTACGCAAGCGAAAATCAATAGCGTCGCGAGCGAGGGGAGCGATGTCTCGTTAATCTTGTTTGACGAGATTGAAAAAGCCGCGGCGTCCATGAACCGGCTATTGCTCGGCATCCTCGATAAGGCTACGCTCCGGCTGGGAGACAACACAAACGTAAACTTCGAAAAAACCCTGATCTTCTTGACGAGCAATTTAGGCGCGAAGGCGATTCAGCGAGCGAATAAACCCGATTTCGGCTACGAGGCCATGCTGCCGCCTCGCCCGGTTGAAGATACGGCGAAACTCCAAAATATCGGAATGGCCGCCGTCCGGCATAAGTTTTCGCCGGAATTTGTTAATCGTATCGATTCTGTCATTACTTATAAGCCGCTGGATCGTGCTGCCTGCGATGTCATTCTCGATCACATTCTGGCCGGTTTCGCGCGATTGATTCATAGCCGCCTTGGCTTAAGAGCGTTTCGTCTGCAATGCACGGCCGCGGGACGGAATTTGTTGCTGGACAGTGGAACAAGCGTGGAATTTGGCGCAAGAGAGCTGAAACGGACTGTGCAGCGAAATTTTATCCAGCCCGTAGCGGCGCTTGTCGCCCAGGGGCAGATTCCTCCTGCTAGCACCATCATCCTCGATGCCAAAGGCGGGGAATTCAGCATATTGCTGCGTCAATAACCGCGCCCGGGGGAAAGGCGTCCGATCAAACTCACTGCTTTTCAGGGCGCCTTTCACCTAAAGGGGGGATATTCCGCATTTCGTAAAGGTTCTACAGTTAATTTATTCCCGCGATCCGCGACGAGGCGCCCGGTAAATTAGGCAAATACGGAGGAGGGCGTCCTCACCGTCGCGGATTCTTTTTGGTCTCTCGTCCCCTGCTCTCGCTTAACTGGAACAGGCGGCAAAAGGCTGCTGTTACAAATAGAGAATACGCTGATGCGCCTCAGGATTTGGCCTTTCGTAAGCATCTCGTTTTGCGTTTTGCTTCTTCTGGTGCCGCTTTTCACCTGGATCGTTTCCCAAAAGGAGGCCGAGATAGATGCGAAATCGAAGCAGGTACATCAGCGCTATCATCATGCCAACAACGCAATTACTGCGATTGGCGCCGATATCTACAAGGCCGCGCTGCTCCTTCGGGACCCGCCGTCCATGCAAAACAAGGCTGCCGCGCAACAGAGCTTGCAAGCATTTCGCCGAGCCACCGAAATTCAAATAAAAACGCTTGCCTCCCTGCTGGGCCGCAGCCAGCATGCCACTCTAGAGTCCTTGCATACCGAGCTGAACGATTATTGGGCCTCGGCTGCGCGAGCCTTTGAGGACGTGGGCAAAGGCGGAACATTAACTCGGGCCTATTACGACGAGCGCAGGAATCAGCGCGAAACGGTTCTCGAAGTGGCGCAGAAGATCGATGCATTGAACAGTGCAAATTTCGAATTAGAAGAACAGCAGATCAATGTGCAACAACGCGCCTTAAAGCGTTTTTCCGCCGGCGCGACCATCGGTCTGCTGCTTCTCGGCATCTTCATCGCGGCGGGCAGCACCGTTTACCTCGCGCGCCTCGAAGCAATTTCCGACAAACAGAAGGAGCGCGCCGAACAAGCCGAATACGAATTGCGCAGACTTTCGAATCAGTTAGTCCGGGCACAGGAAGATGAGAGGAAGACCATCTCCAGGGAACTGCACGACGAGGTCGGCCAAATCTTGACCGGCTTGCGAATGGAGCTTGGTGGCCTTTGGAGAGGTGAAGCGGATGCCGAGTTTCGCGAGCGCCTTCTTAGTGTCAAGAGTTTGGCTGAAGAAGCTCTGCGGAATGTCCGGAACTTGGCTCTTCTGCTGCGTCCATCGATGCTCGACGACCTTGGTTTGGGAGCAGCCCTCCGCTGGCAGGCCAAGGAGTTCACAAACCGCAGCGGCATTCCCGTTTCCGTCGACATCCAGGGTGAGATCAACAACCTTCCCGAAAATTTTCGGATTTGCCTCTATCGTGCTATTCAGGAAGCTTTGACAAACTGCCTTAAACACGCGCACGCCACTGCCGTCACAATCGCACTTCTACAGGAGAAGGATCTTGTCTCGGCGTCCATTCGGGATGACGGCGCTGGCTTTTCTCTAGGTACCTTGCGTTCCCGTGGGCTGGGCCTGGTGGGAATGGAAGAGCGCGTGAGAGCGCTTCAAGGCGAACTTACAATCGTTTCGAAGCCCGGCCAGGGAACTCTGGTCAAAATTGAACTGCCGCTACTTCGCGTGCGGCAGGCCGAACACGCCGCAGTGATCTGAATTGAAATGTTTCCCCCGGCCATAAAGACCTCTCATGGATTTCTAGGAGCTCTCTCGCCTTTTCAGGGGATATTCTATCGGCCTATCTTCGCTCTACAGTGTAATCGCGCCCGCAAGAATTGCGGCTTGTCGTGGTGTACCTGATGTACCTGATGAGTGAATCCAGGATTTACCAATTCAAAGCCTTGGCCGTGCTGATCGTATGGACGCTTGCATTGGCTGCGTTGGGATGGGGCATTGCGGGTCGGACGGGTTTGCTTGTCGCGGCGTCGATCTCGATTGTGGGCTGCGCCGGAATATATTTGATGGCCGACCGGGTCGTTTTAAGAATGCACGGGGCGCGCCGGATATACGAAAGACATGCTCCCGGTCTCTTTAAATTGGTTCGAGAACTATCCCGCCGGGCCGATCTTTCCGTTCCGCGAATGTATCTGATCTCCGATCAGGGAGCTAATGCCTTTGCAACGGGACTCAATGTCCGGCGAAAGGCAATCGCGATAAGCACAGGCCTTTTAGGTCTCCTCGATGGCGAAGAACTCGCGGCCGTCATTGCTCATGAATTCGGGCATCTGCGCAAAGGCGATACGCTCCTCATGACGGTTCTGGCGGCTGTCACTGGTGCGCTTATCTCCCCCGCAAACGTTTTTGTTTGGACCCGTTGGGGCAATCCATACAGACTAAATGGTCACGCACTCCTAGGGACTCTCATCGCGCCCCTGATCGCTATCATCGTTCGGCTGTTCATTCCCGGTTCAAGGGAATACTGGGCCGATGAATATGGCGCTCGTTTAATTGGAGACGCTTCACCAATGGCTCGCGCTATTAGGAAGATCGATTCCGAGCGATCGCGCGTTCCGTTTCTCTCCGCCTCGCCCGCAACGGCTCACTTGTTTATCTGTAATCCATTTTCATCAACTCAACCGAAGCGATTCTTTGAGACTCACCCTTCCGTCCGTGAACGCCTGGACAGACTGGAAGCGCTTGCTCTTTGGGGTCGTGCTGCCTGTTTGCGTAGCATCCGCTAGGTTGAAGTAATGAAATTAAAAGTACTGATCGCGGACGATCATGGTGTTGTTCGAAAAGGACTGCGCCTGCTTCTGGAACAGTACCCGGAAATCGACGTTGTTGGCGAAGCGGCAAACGGCAGGGAAGCGGTCCGTCTTGCTACAGAGTTGTCGCCCAATATCGTCTTAATGGACATCGCCATGCCGCTCCTCAACGGTATAGATGCTGCGGAGCAAATCCGCAAAGCCGGCAGCCAGGTCGGGATCATTATGCTCACTATGCACGCCGATGAAAGTTACGTGCTCCGTGCCCTCAGTGCCGGCGTAAAAGGGTATCTTCTAAAGGAATCGGCTGAAGACGACCTGCTGCGAGCTGTAAAGGCCGTTGCTGAAGATAGACCCTTTTTCAGCCCCGCTATAACCCAAACGCTCCTCGAAGACTATATGCGTGTTTTGAAGCAGGAAGGTCTCTCCGATAGCTTTGAGCTGCTAACCACACGAGAAAGAGAAGTGCTGCAGCTTTTGGCGGAAGGAAAGTCCAACAAGGAAGTAGCCGCTATTCTCGACGTCAGCCTCTACACCGTTGAAAGCCATCGCACGAATCTGATGCAGAAGTTGAACCTCCACAACACCGCTGAAATCGTGCTCTATGCGGTGCGTAAGAACCTGGTTAGATAAACGTTACACTCTATTTGCGACGCCATGTTTTTTTCGATCTCGCCTCCCCCCTGCACGGGATAGAACGCCGGTCTCGACAACTCTAAACTGAAATTTCAAGGACAAAAGGCTATGAATGCACACTTGTCAGCCGACGAGCAACGGACCATTCGCGCAGAAATGGACGAAATAGGGCGCATTCTGGAAAAGATCCGGTCGAGACTCGCCCCGCTGGATCGGAATGATGATCGGGTCTCGCGGACCGAATGCGTTGTCGCATCTTTGAAGCGGTTGTACTGGAGCATGAGTAACGGACGGGGGAGGCTGGCGTTGCCTGTGAAAATTGAATCCGTCCTTAAAATCGGGGAAACTCCGGGCTAGTCTCTGTTTCCGAAGTTTCTTTGCCATATCGTGTTCACGCATGCAATGTGCAAAACAGCACTCGAACAGCGGGACTGGCTCGACTGTCCTGAGCGCGAGAGCACGTCTCTAAATGAGGCACGCTGAACGCGCGAGCGGCAGTCGTGCCTGTCCCCATCGTAGGCGTAATGCAGGATCACGCACCACTCGGAAATTCGTTGCCGTTTTGCACGTTCGATCCTCCGCCTGTTTGCTATAAAACTTCGGAAACTCCACGCTAGCGTCCGAATCGCGCCGAGGTCCGATTAGCAGGCGTGTCCCCGATTTCCCCAAACTTGGGTGATTCATCTTTTCACAATTGCTATAAAACTTCGGAAACTCCACGCTAGCGTCCGAATCGCGCCGGTGTCCGATTAGCAGGCGTGTCCCCGATTTTTCAAACTTGTGTGATTCATCTCTGCGTCCAGGTTGCCGATTGCGGTGCCACGTTCGCTCCAGGGCTGTCGAGTTTCATTGTTACTTCCACCCGCGACGCGGAGTTTTGATAATCGACTGTTCCAAGCCGCAGCTCATCAGGTCCAATTTTAATTTCGTGGCGCGCCGTTCCATCGACAATCAGAAGAGTAGCTCCTTGTGCCGTCGAGATCGGGCGGGCGGAGTGGTCCCAGGAAATTCGCACCAGGTGATCTGCCGCTGTCAACTTGAGACCAAGTTGGCCGGAAGATCCACCGGACCACGGTTCTCCGATGTTTCCCGGAAGGGCCCACGCAAAGAGTGCGATCACGGCGATAAGCCCGACCGCCAACAACCCGTAAAACGGAATCTTCGAAGCCTCTCGCGCATCTTGCCGGCTGTTCCTTGCAGCAGCCGGGCGGATCTCCGGAAGAGCTTTGAATTCTTGTTCATCGAGAACAAACTCCCGGGTGGAGGGCTCCTCGGGAAGCTGACCACCCGCCGACAGAAAGAACGTCGCAAAATGTGGCGCTCGTGCTTCAATCAGAAGCAGCGCATATACTCCTTGTGCTAATTCTTCCGACACCAAGCTACGATCCGTAAGCGAGGGCAGGAGAGGTGCCGATCGCGCATGGCTTCTGAAGAATCCCACCACGGACCTATCCCGCCGTTGCGCCCGCACGCGAATTTCATGCAGGTGCCGATGCGTTTCGGGATGAGGCACATACACCGCGCCGTTTTCCGGCCGTCGTGCCATGAGTTCGACCTCTTCGATACGGAGCGTTGGCGTCTGCGCGTTGGGAAAAGATCCTACCAGAACGCCACCTATTTCGAGACCTGCCGCCGCCGCTCGTTCGATCTCCGCCAATAGCTGCGCGACGAGATCCAGTCTCAGCTCGATTGCATAAGCAGAGCGAAAGGGCGCCCAGCGGATATAAAGCGGGGCTTGTCGCGAAGATTTCCGGTCAGAACGTCTCGGCATGCAAATGGCTCGGCATCGGTTCCAAATCTAAAGTTACACTCTCGGTGTGGCTGCTACGCTCTATCTGATCGCGACACCGATCGGGAACTTGGAAGATATTACTCTCCGGGCCCTACGTATACTCCGCGAGGAAGTGGATGTGATCGCGTGCGAAGATACGCGGCAGACACAAAAGCTGCTGGCCCACTACGAAATCCGGAAGCCGCTCGTCAGTTATCACGAACATAACGAGACTGTCCGCGCAGGTGAAATTCTGGAGCGCTTGGCCCAGGGCGATTCCGTAGCCCTCGTGAGTGATGCGGGAACTCCGCTGATCTCTGATCCGGGATACCGCCTGGTTGCAGCGGCCGTTGCACAGCAATTCCCTGTTGTTCCAATCCCCGGGCCCTCGGCGGCTTTGGCCGCGTTGACGGCGTCGGGACTCCCAATTGGCGAATTTCGGTTCATCGGATTTCTTCCCCACAGGGCGGCGGCCCGAACAAAGATGCTGGAACAATTGATCGAGGGCTCTATGACGGTTGTGGCGTTCGAGAGCCCGCATCGAATTCTTGATTCGTTGTCTGACATGCACGGAATACTGGGCGAACGGCAAGTGGTGCTCGCTCGAGAGTTGACCAAAGTACATGAGGAGTTCCTGCGCGGCACTCCTGAGGAAATCCGCCGGCTCTTATCCGAGAGAGGTTCAATCAAAGGCGAAATCACAATTCTGATCGCCCCATCGAAAAAAAAGGACCATATCGACGATCCCGTGTCGGAAATACACAGACTGGAGCGCGAAGAGGGGCTTGAACGGATGCAGGCTATTAAGGCCGTTGCAAAACGACTTGGTCTCCCGAAACGAGAGGTCTACCGGCTCGCCGCGGAGCAGGGCAGCAGTTCGCCCAGCAAAAATCGTGCCTAGGCCCGAAGTGACCGATTGCCAGCCTCGGTTCGTCAGGATTCATGCGCTCTGCGATCAGCTTGCGAATCATGCCGACAAACATTGGGTGCGTGCCTACCGATTCCGCGCGAATCATCTTCATGCCCAATTCACTGGCTAGCGTGGCGGCTTCCACATCGAGGTCGTACAGAATCTCCAGATGATCGGAAAGAAACCCGAGCGGAGTAACAAGCACATTGCGTGTACCGTGTTCCGCTGCACGCCGGAGGTGATCGATGACGTCCGGCTCTAGCCACGGCTGGGCCGGCGAACCGCTACGGCTCTGATAAACCAAATCCCAATCCGCAAAGCCCGCTCGTTCCGCTACCAAACGCGTTGTTTCCCGAAGCTGCTGTTCGTAATCGCTCGTCTGCGCCATGGAGCACGGAATGCTATGAGCAGTCGCCACGAAGCGCACTGATTCTCGCTCTTTGTGTGAAAACTGCTGTAATGCCTGACCAACGCGATCCGCATAAGCTTCTATGAAGTCCGGATGATTGTAAAAGGCACGCAGCTTGTCGACTTCCGGTGCCCTTTCCCCTATCTCGGCCTGCGCCGCCACGATGTTTTCCCGATATTGCCGGCATCCGGAATATGAACTGTATGCCGAAATCACAAAAGCCAGCGCACGCCTGACACCGTCTTCGCGCATTTGACGCAGCGCATCGGCTATAAATGGTTGCCAGTTGCGATTGCCCCAGTAAATTGGAAGCCGCATCCCGTGCTCCCCCAATTCCTTCCGCAGCGCTGCTATTAACGCACGGCACTGATCGTTAATCGGGCTCTTCCCGCCGAAATGATAGTAGTGCCCGGCAACTTCGAGCAAGCGCTCGCGCGGAACACCCCGGCCGCGTGTCACATTTTCGAGAAACGGCAGCACGTCTTCCGGACCTTCTGGACCGCCGAACCCTACTATCAACAGCGCGTCGTACATCTCTGGTTTTCGTGGGGCGGACCATTGGGGTTCGTGGTCTGCCTTTGCCGGCGGCAATTCGTTCAAACCACGCCTCCGCCGATCCGGTGCAGCGTCAACATATTTGTTGAGCCGCGAAGGCCTACCGGCTGTCCAGCAACCAGAACGATGTTGTCGCCCGGCCGCACGCGCCCCGTTTCCGTGAGCACCCGCTCCATTTGGTGAAGCATTTGATCGGTCGATTCCATTACCGGCGAAAGAATCGGGTGCACGCCATAGACGACCGAAAGCTGCCGCGCCACCAACTCGCTGGACGTGAACGCAAAGATTGGAACAGGCGGACGATAGCGCGCCAGCAGACGCGCTGAACTCCCTGACGTAGTCCCTACCGCAAGCGCGGTTACGCCGGCCGACCGGGCACAATGGTACGCTGCATCGGCAATAGTCTCGGGGATGGACCGCTCCTGTTTTCCGTGCGGCTCCAGGAAACCTCTCGTGTGCAGCGAGATCTCCGTTTCGCAAGCGATACGGGCCATCACTCTTACAGCTTCCACCGGATGCTTGCCCGAAGACGTCTCGGCGGAAAGCATCACCGCGCTGGTTCCGTCATGGATTGCATTCGCGATATCGCTCACCTCGGCACGGGTCGGCAGCGGGTTTTCAATCATTGATTCCAGCATTTGTGTTGCCGTAATGACAAACCGTCCTCGCGTCCTCGCCTTTTCAATGATTGCCTTTTGAATGGCGGGCACTCGTTCGATTGCCATCTCTACTCCCAGATCGCCGCGCGCCACCATCACGCCTTCGCATTCATCGATGATGGAATCCAGGTTTTGCCAGCCCTCGGGTTTCTCGATTTTCGCGATAATTGGCTGCCTGGCATCGACTTCTTCCAACAAATGCCGCAGCCGCAACACATCGCGTGCCTGCCGGACGAAAGAAAGCGCAAAGAAATCAACGCCCTGCTCGACCCCGAAATGCGCATCGGAAATGTCCTTCTTTGAAAGAGAGGGCGTGCTGACGTTCACTCCCGGGAGATTGATGCCCTTCCGATCGCTAATTACTCCGCCGCTTACGACCTCGCAGCGGGCTGCCACGCCGTCTGTTTGAACAACTTTCAGTTGCACGGAACCATCCGCCAGCAGCACCGGATCGCCGGCCTTCACATCCCGCGCAAATTCAGAGTAGTTGGTCGAAGCGATCTCCCCTGTGCCTTCGACCGGCTCGGTCGTGATCGTAAAGATGGCCCCGTTCTGTAGGAACTGCGGACCGTCTTTAAAAGTGCCCAGCCGGATCTTGGGGCCTTGCAGGTCGAGCAGAATGCCGGAATGAAGCTTAAATTCCGCTTCCAGCCTGCGAACTGCGTGAATACGCCGCGCGTGGTCCTCTTGCGAGCCGTGCGAGGCATTTAATCGGAACACATCCACGCCGGCTTCAAACAACTTACGAAGAACGCTCTCTGAATCGGTGGACGGACCAAGTGTGGCAACTATTTTGGTTGCGCGCATGAACGGGTGATTAACATATGGTGCGCTACCATAGCCAAGGCTTCAGCGCGAAAGAAGAACATCGGGAGATAACCACTACATTTCTTATTATGCCGCTTTATCAGGCGATCTTACTCGGAATCATCCAAGGCTTCACGGAGTTCCTTCCCGTCAGCAGCACGGCGCACCTGACCCTCATACCGCGACTGCTGAACTGGACCGATCCGGGTCTCAGCTTCGATATCGCTCTCCACGTAGGCACGTTGGCTGCAATCTTCATTTATTTCTTTCAGGATTGGGTACAGGTGATCGCCAACGGTCTCGGCTTTTCGTACCGCGGAACCAACCCCGATGAGAACAGCCGAAAACTGCTTTGGTTTCTGATCGTCGGAACCATTCCCGCCGCGGTGGTCGGCGCCAAGTTCAACAAGTATGCCGAAGGGCCGTGGCGCAATTTCGTTGTCATCGGCATTGCCATGATCGTCATCGGCATCGTCATGGGCCTCGCCGATCGTTTCTACGAAAAAAAAGACGGTTTGGATCAGATGAGCTGGACGGATGCCCTTACCGTAGGACTCGCGCAGGCAATCGCCCTCATTCCGGGCGTTTCCCGCAGCGGCATTACGATTTCAGCTGCGCGGTTCCGTTTCCTCGATCGCGAAGCCTCGGCTCGCTTCTCCTTTTTATTGTCCGCACCCATCATCGCGGGAGCCGCATCGAAAGACGCGCTCGATTTGCACAAGAACGGCGGGCTTCCCCATGCGATGGTGCTCCCGTGGATCGTAGGAATTCTCGTGAGCGGATTCGTCGGTATCCTGGTGATCGCATTCTTCCTGAAATATCTGAGGAATAACAGCCTTGCAGTTTTCGTCTGGTACCGCATTATTTTTGGCATAATAGTGGTCGCTCTGGCAGTTTTCTTCCGCATCGGCGGATGAGGTTCCTTTCACCCTCGCGCCACACCCGGCTCAATGAAGCCGTAGGTATTCTATTGCTTTTGCTCGGCTTGGCCGTTTCGCTAAGCCTGCTCTCGTACTCCTCCGCCGATCCCTCCTGGAACACGGCGACTGCCGCCACTCGTACACACAATTTGCTGGGGTTATTCGGCGCCAGATGGGCCGACTTGCTGCTCCAGGTCTTCGGCATTAGTATTCTTCTCCTGCCCGTCCATATCTGGGCTCTGGGTTGGAAATGGGTCCGCTCGGCGGAGATTGAAAGCCCCTGGTTTCGTATTCTCGGTAGTCTCGCGCTGTGGTTCTGCCTGTCTACCGCGTGTGGCCTTATGCCGCGCCACTGGACCATCGGCGGGACTATTCAGCCCAGCGGCATTGTTGGCATGGTTTTGGCCGATTTCTTGCTCGCGCGCTTCGATCTGGCAGGCTCTGCCATTATCACGGTAGCCGCCGGCGTTATCGCTCTGTATTTTGCTTCGACATTTGAAGTATCCACGTTGATGCGTTGGCTAAGCCGCCCAATCGCGAAATACAAAACCGTCGTGGCGAAATGGCGTGCAAGCCGCGAGAGCAGAAGACAGCGTGCACTGGAGCGGGCGAAGGCAAAAGCAGCCGAGCGCGTCTCACGCCGCAAACCGCGCACGACGGAACCGAGTCCGAAACCGGGTCTCCCGCCCATGGTCAAAGAGACCCCACCCTTTGACTTGGCGTCGGCCCCGGCGCCTGCCGAAGAAGAGCCTGAGGAAGAGATTCCAATCCGGACCCTCGAACAGCCGGTCATTCGAACGCAGCCACCGGAAGAAGCGGAGGACGAAGGCCCGGAATTCCACGAACATCTGGAGCCGGTCCGCATGCCTGTTAAACGGAAGCGCGCTTATAAGCTGCCTTCAACGGCATTGTTGAACGAAATTCCGCCGGGGAACGGGTACGATAGCTTCGAGCTGAAAGAGATCGCCAGCCGCATTAAATCGAAGCTGGAAGAGTTCAACGTCCGTGGCTCGGTTGTCCAGATCAATCCCGGCCCTGTAGTCACAACCTTTGAATACAAACCGGAAGCGGGTATTAAGTACAGCCGCATCACAACGCTGACCGAAGACTTGTGCCTCGGCCTGCAGGCCGAATCGGTTTTGATTGAACGCCTGCCCGGCAAGCCGACTGTCGGTATCGAGGTCCCTAATACCCGCCGGGAAGTCATCAGTCTGCGCGCCATCCTCGAATCCGAAGAATTTCATGATTCGGTATCGCGGATGACCATCGCGCTCGGCAAAGACATCAACGGGCGCATCAAAGTGGCATCCCTCGAAACCATGCCGCACCTGCTCATTGCCGGCTCTACGGGGTCAGGCAAAAGCGTCATGCTCAACGCCATGATCATGTCGTTCCTCTACAAGGCGACGCCCGACGAGGTCCGGATGATCATGGTGGATCCGAAGCGCGTAGAACTCGGCATTTACGAAGGCATCCCTCACCTTTTGACGCCCGTCATCACCGAACCTAAGAAAGCGACCAACGCACTCCGCAACGCGGTTCTCGAAATGGAGCGCCGGCTGAAACTGCTTGCCGCGCAAGGTGTGCGGAATATACACCAATACAACCGAAAAATGGCGCAACTCCGCGAGGCGCCGCGCAACCTTTTCGATGAGGCGGAGGAGGATGAAAATCTCAAACCCCTGCCTTACGTGCTGATTTTGATCGACGAATTGGCCGATCTCATGATGCTGGAGCGCGCCAACGTGGAAGAATGCATCACGCGGCTGGCGCAAATGGCCCGCGCGGTGGGAATGCACCTGGTATTGGCAACCCAGCGCCCAAGCGTAGACGTAATTACCGGCTTGATCAAAGCGAATTTTCCGTCCCGAATCAGCTTCCGCGTAGCAACACGCGTTGACTCGCGAACCGTGTTGGACAGCATGGGCGCCGAGCACCTCCTCGGCAAAGGCGACATGCTCTTCTTGCCTCCCGGCTCATCGCGCCTGACTCGCGTGCATGGCGCATTCGTGACCGAAGCCGAAACCAATCGAGTTGTCGATTTCTGGAAAGACCAGGCCGCCCCCGAATACGACGAGAGCTTCCTTCTTACGCCGCCTTCCGAAGAGGACGCCGAGGAAACCGAAGCTTTCGACGGCGAACAGGACCCGATGTACGAAGATGCGGTTCGCGTTGTGGTCGAAATGGGCAAAGCTTCCACCTCAACCCTGCAACGCCGGTTACGTCTTGGCTATGGCCGCGCCGCGCGGATTCTGGACATGATGCAGCGCGACGGCATCATTGGCCCTCCCGACGGCAGCAAACCGCGCGATGTCTTGAAGCGGCCCGATTGGCTGCGCGAGGTCGAGGGGCAGTTGCGATAGCAGTCAACGGCAGATCTACCGTTATTGGGTAGTGATCCGAGATCCGCCCCGGAACTGCTTCGTCCACCTCTCGCAAAGTACGGCCAAAATACGGAACAA
>DAISJE010000010.1:14856-20787 GCA_036821665.1 Bryobacteraceae bacterium
GTGGGGCGGGTTGGCCGAAGGCAACCGGCAGGCCGATCGCTGATCGGCCTATTCTTCCTCCCCGCTTTCACGAAAAACCAGTCCAGTTGATAATGCCCGACCAAGTGAAACAACGGCCGGTTAAAGGCAAACGTGGTAGAAAATCCCTTCCACGCCCGCTGGCTGCTATCTGAAAGCGTTCGGCCCTTTCGCCGAAAACTTCTGGCCTTGTTTCCTTCGAAGTCGAAGCCGGCATCGTCGTCAAAACGGAAGTCGCGGATATCGTTAAACAGCGGCTTCTCATGATTCGGCAGCAGAAAGTAAAAATTCAAGGCCGTCGGATCGTGATAGTTCTTGAAGTAATTCAGCGGATAAAGAAGATAGTTGTAGACCCCCACGGGATTCAGATAAAGAATCGCTTCCTTCACCCAGAAGCGATAGTCCGTCAGGTGCTCCAGGATAATTTTTTTCACCGAAGTCGGCGCCTGATTATGTCCCATCGTGTTCAGGTCGCCCGCAATAACCGTCGGATTGCCTATTTGGCTGATACGTTCAAGGAGGTAGTCCATCTGCTTGCGACGTCCTTTCGGCGGCGAGTAATCCTCCAAATGTGGGCAAATCAGCGTGACCAACCCTGTCGGCGATTCCGGCACGTCCAAATCCACAACCAGCGCCATTCGCCCGCCGCGCCGGACCTGACGCTTCACTTGTTCGTCGAATAACTTTTCAGCGGACCAGCGCTTGATACGCTCTAAATCTGAAATCTGCTCAATTTCGCCGTGATACCAGTCGTAGACGTCAGGCAGACGAACAATTTTCGCGGAGCGAATTGGATATCTGCTCAACAATGCCGCTCCTTCGAGCCCCAAATAGCGCTTGGGGTTTACGCCAAACGTCTCTTCGGCACTTCTTTGCCGGGGCAGATCGGGTGAATCGAGCTTCTTAACGCCGAGATAGATTCGCTCGAGTTCAATGAACTCGACCCCATACACGTAATTCATCCGCAGCGCTCGCGCCAGATCGCGTGTTACATCCCGATAGTTCGTACGCTTTTCGCCCATATCGACTTCATCGAGCACAATCACATCGGCTTGAGCCAGATGCTCCAGTTCCTCACGAAGCACCCGCCGCTGCTTCGATTCCAGATTTTCAGCGTCTCGGAGAAGTCGCGTGCCACCCGAAAGAGCCGACTCGATTTCAGCGAAGTTAACACCGCGATTGATATTCCACTCGGCCACACGAAGCATGGGAACGCCGGCAACCCGAGGTCGCTTCGGTGCGGCTCCTTCTAATGTGGCTTCATTGCTGATGAACGGTTCTGAAAGGAGCCGTTCGAGTCTCGCCTCCACTGCCGGCGGGGACGGATCTTGCGAGGCCAGATCAATTAGATCCTGAAAGGATAGCGTCGGAGGCGCTTGGAACGCCGCGAGCCTCCGTGTCTCACTGTCGGGAGGTTGCGCGCTGGCCGGCGGCAATCCGGCTAAAAGAACGGCCCACAGCGCAAAAGAAGCCCTCAAAAGGTAAGATGTCGAAGGGCATCCGGCCATTTCACAATGCGATGCCCCATGTAAACGACAAATGATACGCCTCCATTTCTCCAGATTTGCCTCTACAGGAATAGCGCTGGCATCGCTTTTCGTCTCCTCCTCGATTTCTGCTGCCACAACGGCCGTGGAATCGGGAACCGGCATAGTCGCCTCCGGAGCGAAACTGGTCCTGCTTGCCGACGGCTTCAAATTTACAGAAGGTCCCGCCGCCGACGCCAAAGGCAACGTCTTCTTTACCGATCAACCGAACAACAGAATCCTTGAATGGTCCGTTGACGGGAAGTTATCGGTTTACAAGAACGACGCTGGGCGTGCGAACGGAATGTATTTCGACGATGCGGGCAACCTCTATGCGTGTGCCGATCTCCATAACGAACTATGGGAGATCTCTCCTTCCGGCAAGGTCACGGTACTGGTGAAAGGATATGATGGCAAGCTGCTGAATGGGCCGAATGATGTTTGGGTGCGTCCCGATGGCGGCGTCTACATTACAGATCCGTTTTATAAGCGGGATTACTGGACCAGAGGCCCCATGGAACAGCCGGGCCAAGATGTCTACTATCTGACGCCCGATCATGAGAAGCTGATCCGCGTCATCGACGACCTGAAGAAGCCGAACGGCATCATCGGGACGCCCGACGGCAAGCGGCTTTATGTCGCCGATATCGAAGGCAACAAGACCTACACCTACCGTATCAATCCCGATGGCACGCTGAGCGGCAAAACCGTCTTCGTTGACATGGGCTCGGACGGAATGACGATTGATGATCAAGGAGACATCTATCTGGTAGGCAAAGGCGTCACGGTATTTAATTCTCGTGGCGAGAAGATTGATTTCATTCCCGTTCCCAAGCCATGGACCGCAAATATCACGTTTGGCGGTAAAGACCGGAGCAAGCTGTTTATCACAGCCAGCGACGCGCTGTACTCCATCCAGACGCGCGTTCATGGAACTCGGTGAAAGCCTGGCTCGAACAGCGGGACTGTGGAAAAATCGGGGACACTCCGGGCTAGAATCCGAATCGCTGCAGTATCCGATCAGCAGGCGTGTCCCCGATTTTTCAAATCATCGCTCCTGCTCTTAACCGTCCGATGCGCAGCTCCGTCTAATCCGTTTCCGCCCTCATAAATACATCGAAAACCCGCCCCAAAATCTGCCGCATCTGCCGCTCGGAAATGCGCTTCGGATCATAAGCGCGTTCGAGAACTAGTCCGCTCAGGGTCACATCCAGCATTACCTTCCCGGATTCTCTCTCTTCTGAAGCACGCTCATTCATTAACGGGAACAGGTCGCCGAGAAACGTGTAACTGAGCGACGATCGCATCTGCCGGTGCGTGGCCGCGAGTTTCGCGCGAATCTTGCTATGGCGTAGAGCGTACAGTTTGAATTCCAGCATCAACATGACCCACTGCCGGTCGCCGCTGTGTTCCAGATAGTACTTGCGCACCGCTTGCATCCGGCTTTCCAGCGATGGGCACCTGGCGAGGATTTTCCGCAGTTCGGTCAGCCGCCGTACTGCCTCCTGCTCCAACAGCGCAAAGAAAAGGTCTTCTTTGGTCTTAAAATTTGCATAAAACGCCCCGCGCGTGTGCCCCGCCTCTGCGGCGATATCCTCAATACGCGCGGCCTCGATTCCGTCACGGGCAAAGACACGCATGCCCGCCCTCACTAGCTTGCGCCGGGTCGCCTCTGTTCTCTGTTGATGCTTGTTGAGGCCGGCGGGTACTGTCATTACCCAAATTATATACACGTATGCACGAAATATGGTACATCTATGTATGTAAATGGCCCACGCTTTTATGTCTTGGCCGGTCCGTGCCCTGTTGGCGGGACTAGCTTGCTGCGCCTGGGCGCAATTGCCTTCGCCAGGCCCGCAAAATTCCAGCCGCGCGGTTCCGTTGCCGCTTTCCGGAAATACCAATCCGGCGGGCTCCGTTGCCGCGCAGCAAACGGCCAGCCCCGCTGGAGGCGTTAGCACCATTAACAGTTCCGTACAGGTTGGCGGTGTATTTTCAGGCAGCGTGCCGGCCGCCGGCCTGCCCGCAGGTCCCATCGCGCTCAGCCTCGCCGACGCCGTCAAGTTGGCGCTTCGCTGGAATCTGGGTCCGATAGCCGCCGGCAATTCCGCGCGCGCCGCGCGCGCCGAACGTATTCAAGCGCTCAGCGCGTTACTGCCCAATATCTCCGTTAACGCCAGCGACACAGTCTCGCAGGTAAACCTGGCGGCGTACGGCTTTCAGTTCAAAACTCCACCCGGTTTCAATTTCTCCATCCCTTCCGTTGTTGGGCCGTTCAACTATTCCTCGCTTCAAGGGTCGCTGAATCTCTCCGTCTACGATGCCGTCGAGCACCGGAATTGGCAGGCCGCTAAACAAACCGAGCGGGCCATGCTCCTTTCGGCGAAAGACACGCGCGAACTCGTCGTGCTGGCCGCAGGCGGAACGTATCTTCAGACCATCGCAACCGCGGCGCGCGTCGCCTCGCAGCAGGCACAAGTCAACAACGCCCAGGCCATTTACAACCAGGCCGTCGTCCGCAAGCAGGCCGGCACGAACGCCCGCATCGATGTAACACGCAGCCTGGTGGAATTCCAGACGGAACAGCAGCGCCTGAGTTCCCTTCAGGCGGATCTCCGAAAGCAAAAAATTTCGTTGGCGCGGATTATCGGCTTACCACTCGACCGCGAACTCAATTTGACCGACACTCTTCATTTCGACGCAACCACGCCGCCGGGTGCAGGCGAAAGCATTCAACGTGCACTGCAGCATCGCGCGGACATACAAGCGGCTGAAGCGCAAGTGCGCGCTGCCGGGCAGCAGGTTTCGGCTGCGCGTGCCGAACGCTTACCCTCGGTTAGTGTCGGTGGCAATTACGGAGTGTTGGGACCGAATCCCACCTCGGCGCATGGCGTCTTTGCGGTTACTGGATCGGTGAATGTTCCAGTCTGGCAAGGCGGACGGATCGGCGGTGACATTCAGCAGGCTGAAGCCACGCTCCATCAACGTCAAGCCGAGTTAACCGATCAGCGCGGACGTGTCGAACAGGACGTGCGTACGGCTCTCATTGAGCTTCAGACGGCTTTGGGTCAGGTGAAGCTTGCCGAAAGTAATCGAAATTATGCGAACGATACGTTGTCGCAAGCCCGCGATCGCTTTAACGCGGGAGTCGCGACGACAGTTGAGGTTGTGCAGGCGCAAGAACAGGTGGCAAGCGCCGAAAGCGACTATATCTCCAGCTTGTTTTCTGTTAACCTTGCGAAGCTAATGCTGGCCCGAGCTACCGGAGACGCAGAGAACGAAACCCCGGACCTATTAAAAGGAAGCCGCCCATGAAAACGTATGATGAGGAAATTGAAGAAGAGAAAGACCGTCCTGCCGTAGCAGCCAAACCCGCCAAACCTGAAAAAGCACCGGTCACTCGCGGGCGCGGGCGTGCATTCGCAATCTTTTTCGCGGTTCTCATCGTAGCCGCGCTGGCAGGCCTTTTCTACTGGTTGCATGCACGGCAGTTCGAAAGCACCGACGATGCGCAGATCGAGGCCCATCTCAATCCCATCAGCGCGCGCATCGACGGAACCATCACGCACGTTTATGTAGACAACAACCAGTCCGTGCGGATCGGCGACCCGTTGATCGATCTCGACGCGCGCGATTACCAGGTAGCGATCGATCAGGCCCTGGCGCAACTGGCCCAGGCCCGCAGCATGGTGATTGCCCAGGAACCGAATTTGCCCATCACGCAGGTTGAAAACAGCACAAATATTTCGAGCGGCGAGGCTGACGTCGCGAACGCGAAGGCGGCCTTAGCCGCTGCGCAGCGCGACCAGGAAGCGGCTGCCGCCAAACTAGCCGAATCGCAAGCCAACAGCGGCAGGGCACAGGCCGACCTGGAACGTTACAAGCTCCTCATCTCGAAAGAAGAAGTCTCACAACAGGAATACGATCAGGTCGCGGCGACTGCCAAAGCCCAAGCCGCTGCCGTCGCGGCCAACCAAGCCTCCTTGCAATCGTACGCGCAGATTGTAGACCAGCGGCGAGCCCAACTGTCGCAGGCGCAAAGCAAGCTGGCTCAAGTTGAGCGCAATGCTCCGCAGCAGATCGCTATTCGCCGCGCAACGTTGAAATCCGAGCAGGCGAATGCGCAAGCCGCGCAGGCGCAGCTCGAACAGGCCCAGCTTAAGCTCAGTTATACGAAGATCACCGCGCCTGTTGCCGGCATCGTCATGAAGCGCTCGGCTGAGGTCGGAGCGCATGTAGCTGCAGGCCAGCAATTGCTGACTATCGCTCAGGTCGGAGACGTTTGGGTAACCGGCAATTTCAAGGAAACGCAACTGCGCAACATCCGGCCCGGTCAATCCGCAACCATTCATGTCGATGCCTTGAAGCAGGATTTCAATGGCTATGT
>DAISJE010000011.1:0-20125 GCA_036821665.1 Bryobacteraceae bacterium
TGAATGCGCCGTAGTGGCAGCCCCGGATCCAAAGTGGGGCGAAGTGCCGGCTGCGATTGTGGTCCTGAAGCCCGATCAAAAGCTGGATTGCGAGACCCTTCTCGCGTTTTTGGAAACGCGTATCGCGAAATTCAAGCTGCCGCGGATCATTCAGTTTGCAGAAGATCCGCTGCCGAAAACGGGAACGGGCAAAATTCTCAAGCGCGAGCTGCGGGAGACGTTCTGGGAAGGGAAAGAGAGAAGAGTGCAGGGCTAGAAGCTTGGATGTGGCGCCTAGGATGGGCCTAGAATTGTTCTAGAATAGTCATATGCCAACGCTTTACGTAGAAAACGTTCCCGAGGAGCTTTACGAAGCATTGAGGGCACGTGCCAGGGAGCATAGAAATTCTATATCTAGCGAAGTCCTTGGCCTTTTGGAAGAAAACGTTCCTACAGAAGCCGAACTGAGTCGGCGAAGGGAGTTGTTGAAACTCGCCTCGAAATTGCGCTCTAAGGGTGTGAGGTCTAAAGGGACACATCTAACCTCGGAGGAGATGCAGCGGCAGGATCGCGCGCGGTGAGCAATTACATATTGGACGCGAGCGTCGCTGCGAAGTGGTTTCTCCCGGCTGTCAACGAAACATGTGTCGCGCAATCTGTTGACATCCTCGACGGATACTCGGCCGGCCGCATTCAATTGCTAGTGCCAGATTTATTCTGGAGCGAGATTGGAAATATTTTCTGGAAAGCGGCGCGATTGGGCCGCATGCCGCTGAAATCTGCTAAAGATGCGGTTTCATCTTTAACCGAACGGGACATACCCACTGCGCCGTCAATGCCGCTGATAAAAGCTGCGTTCGATATTGCATCGACGTTCAACCGGACCGTCTACGATGCTGTTTACGTAGCCTTGGCCGTCACTCGCAATCGGCTCTTAATCACAGCCGACGAACGCCTGGCAACTTCTCTTTCTGCTTACTTTCCGGTGCGCTGGTTAGGCTCACTATAAGTTGTCTTTCTCCTGATCAAATCCTTCGAAAGTTTTATCTTGTTCCGCCAGATGCTTCAATAACGGCGCAGGCGACCAGAGATCCGGCCCGTGCTGTCTTTCAAACTCTTCAATTGTTGCAACAACATTCTTCAATCCAACTGTACCGGCGTAGAACATAGGGCCGCCACGCCAAGCCGGAAAGCCGTACCCGTATAGATAAGTGATATCGATATCGACGGCGCGCAACGCGATGCCGTCCTCGAGTATGCGCGCGCCTTCATTAACCAATGCATAAACGCAGCGCCCGACGATTTCTTCGGAGGTGATGTTGCGGCGTTTGATGCCTGCGTCGCGCGCGGTCTTCTCGATTAGCGCCGCCGTTTCCGGGTCCGGCGA
Source organism: Bryobacteraceae bacterium (assembly GCA_036821665.1). Taxonomy (GTDB): domain Bacteria; phylum Acidobacteriota; class Terriglobia; order Bryobacterales; family Bryobacteraceae; genus Bog-105. Next base: position 1,367 of record DAISJE010000011.1, read on the forward strand.
CGGCTTGCGATTCTGGCCATATTGCGACCATCCGCGATCAGTCTTCTGGCCAAAGCGGCCCATCTCGCAAAGCAAATCGGGAACCAGGGGTTTACGCACACCGGGCTTCTCAAAGCGCGCAAACTCTTTGCGAATGGCCCAGCCAACATCCAGACCCGCGAGATCGTCCATTGCAAGCGGGCCCATCGCCATGCCGAAATCATAAAGCGCCTGATTGACTTGCTCTACAGTCGCTCCCTCCTCCACCAGAAACTGGGCTTCTCGCAGATACGGACCGATCATGCGATTTCCAATAAAACCGGGGCAGTTTCCAGCCAGTACGGCTACTTTGCCAAGCTTCTTGCCGAGCGCCATGGAGGTGGCGATGACTTCCTTGCTGGTCTTTTTGCCGCGTACAATTTCGAGAAGCCGCATTACGTTCGCGGGGCTGAAGAAATGATTGCCGATAACCATCTCCGGGCGGCTCGCAACAGAAGCGATTTCATCGATGTCGAGGCTGGAAGTGTTGGAGGCGAGGACGCAATCTGGTTTCGCGATCTTGTCAATTTCAAGAAAAACGGACTTCTTCACTTCCATGTTTTCGAATACGGCTTCTACGATGACATCGGCTTCATCGAAACCGTTGTAGTCAAGCTGTGGAGTGATGAGGGCCAGGCGCGCCTCCATATCGGCCTGTGACAGTTTGCCCTTCGAGACGGTGTTCGAGTAATTCTTTCGAATATTCCCCATCCCTCGATCAAGCGCTTCCTGCGTCATCTCTCGAACAATCACCGGGATGCCGGCATTCGCATAGGTCATCGTAATTCCGCCGCCCATGGTGCCAGCGCCAACGACGGCCGCGCGCTTTATCTCGTAAGCTTTCGTGCCCTTCGGGATATCAGGAATTTTTGCTACGGCGCGTTCGCCGAAAAAGGCGTGGATGAGCGCTTTCGATTGCGGACCATAAAGACACTGCGCGAACAATTCGGCTTCACGCTTGCAGCCTTCTTCAAAAGGCAGTTGAGTAGCCGCCTCAACTGCATCAATTGCGGCCAGGGGAGCGGTCATTCCGCGCGCGCGCTTCTTCGCTTGCTCGCGAGCATAGGCGAAGATAGCGGGATTGGTATCGCGCAGCTGTTCGTTACGTTCGCGCGTCTTTGGCGCTGGAGTACCGGCCGTTTCCCGCGCGAAGGCAAGGGCGCCTTTGAGCAAATCGCCTTCAATGATGCGGTCGGCAATCCCGAGTGCGACTGCTTCCCGCGCTTTTACGGGCTCGCCGGAAGCGCATATCTCGATGGCTTTCGCGATGCCGGCCAAGCGCGGCAGACGTTGCGTTCCACCTGCTCCGGGAATCAGGCCCAATTTCACCTCCGGCTGACCCACCTGGGCCGTGGGAGCGATAACGCGGTAGTGTCCTGCCATCGCCGTTTCGAGCCCACCACCGAAAGCGGTTCCGTGAATGGCGACGATTACGGGCTTTGGGGAATTTTCGATGCTCAGGAGAAAGGGCAACAGGTTCAACCGAGGACGCGCGCCGGAGACAATTTTGCCGAACTCCCGAATATCGGCGCCGGCGATAAACGTTTGCCCGGCGCCGATTAGGACGATTGCGCGCACGTCAGGCCTCGCCGAAACCGATTCAACTGCAGCTTGAATACCCTCCGGAACTCCCGGACTGATGGCGTTGACCGGTGGGTTATCGATCGTGATTACGGCTACATCGTCGTGATATGTGGTTCGAACCAGTTCGGCCATGGAATCCTCTTCTGTAGGTATATACTGTCGATGCTCCGGCAGCGGAGAATATTGGGAATGAGAGAAGCTGTTGTCGTCGCCAGCTCGCGAACCGGCTTGGCAAAATCGTTTCGGGGCTCGTTCAATATGACACGTCCGGAGGATCTGGCCGCGCATTGCCTCAAGGATGTATTGCGGAAGACGCCGCAACTCGATCCGAACGAAATCGAAGATGTCATCCTGGGATGCGCGCAGCCGCACGGTCGGCAAGGCCTAAATATTGCACGCCGCGTTGCGGTGCTGGCCGGCTTGCCGGTTTCCGTTCCGGGTGTTACCGTAAACCGGTTTTGCTCTTCGGGACTGCAGGCAATCGCGATGGCGGCCCACGAAATTATTCACGAGGGCGCAGATGCCGCTATAGGCGGCGGCGTCGAGAGCATCAGCCTGGTGCCGAAGGATATCGACCCGCATCCATCATTAATCGATAGCAAGCCCGGGCTATACATGCAAATGGGCGTTACGGCCGAGATTGTCGCCAAGCGCTACAACGTTAGCCGCGAAGCACAAGATGAATATTCACTTGCCAGCCAGCAGCGCACTGCTCGCGCACAGCAGGAGGAATTTTTTTTGGGTGAGATCGCACCGATGAAGGTCAGCATGGCGGTCCTTGACAAAAAAACCGGCGAAAAGATGGGGATGCGCGAAGTGTGCTGCGATCATGACGAATGCAACCGGCCGGACACGACACTTGAGGGCTTGCTTGCGCTCAAACCCGTATTCGATACAACGAGCGGCAAGGGTTCAGTCACAGCCGGCAATTCATCTCAGCTTTCAGACGGCGCTTCGGCGACACTGTTGCTATCCCGCGAACGCGCTGACGAGCTTCGAATCCCATATAGGTTGATTTTCCGCGGGTTCGTTGTAGCTGGATGCGAGCCGGACGAAATGGGAATCGGACCGGTATTCGCAGTGCCGAAGTTGCTTCAGCGCCATGGCTTAGATATCGATGATATCGATTTGTGGGAATTGAACGAGGCATTCGCAGTTCAAGTGGTCTACTGCCGCGACCGGCTGGGCATTCCCATGGAGAAGCTGAACGTCAATGGCGGGTCGATTTCCATCGGACATCCGTTCGGAATGACCGGCTCACGACTCGTCGGAACACTGGCAAACGAAATGGCGCGCAGGCCGGGTTCGCGCTACGGAGTGGTAACGATGTGCGTTGGTGGCGGGCAGGGCGCGGCAGGGTTGTTTGAAGCCGTGCATTGAGAGATTGGACACGAGCTACGGCAACTTCGCCAGCGTGAGAGGCAAGCCGGATGCCCCCAGCCTAAAAACTCGATACAATTTGCGTCTATGAACGCTGATCGGATTAATCTTTCCTGGGACCCGGACAAAAAGAAATGGCTGGTTCGCATTCAAGTGGGCGAAGCAGTAATCCGTCGTTATTGCAACGAACCGAAGACCGCCGATGACCAAACTCTCCGCGATGCCGCAGAAAAGACGGTGATTGACGAGGGCTATCAGATGGGGCAGGCAGACGTTCTGGTGGCCCGCTAACAGATAAAAAACTGGCTGATCGAGCAAGCCCGATCAGCCTACCTAGTTTGGGTTGGAGGAGAAGTATTAACGAAAACCGCGGCCAAAAGCCACTCACGAAACTTCAGTGCTGCTCATCAGCACGTCTCCGGCTCCAGCGTCCGGACTTAAAACGATAACGTATTAAATTTTCTTCAGTATGCGGCAGATCGGTCTTTCTGTCAAGGTGAATTCGGGGCGGCGAGACACGCACGTTTGCGCGACAACTGTCTTCTCTTAAGCACTAGATTGGCGTGCGCCGTGAGCCGCTTATTCTGCCAGCCACCGCCCTGGCCCTCGGAATTCTTTCGGCCCACTTTATTTTCTTCAATTTGCGAGACATTACCGTTCCTGGAATTCTGTCTCTATGCGTGCTCATTGTATGTTTGAGCTGGTCACGCGCGGGCCGGATGCGGGTTGCCACGGCCTGCCTGGCGCTCGCGATTACGGGTATTGCCACGCAGGTCCTGCATCGTAACACCAAGAAACCCAAGCTCAACGCAGCAGACGGAGAAACCGTACTACTTTCTGGCTGTGTGGTAAACCCAACGGTTTTCTCGCCAGATCGGGAACAGTTCACGCTGCAAATGGCCCCTCAGGCAGCCGCTCGTATAACCCTCAATTTAAAACAGGACGTGAAGGTCGTTCTCGGCTACGGCGAGCGTGTTGAAGTGGCTGCGAAAATCCGCTCGCCTCGTAATTTCCAGAATCCGGACTCATTCGATTACGTCGGGTATTTGGCGGCCCAGCATATTTACTGGACCGGCTCAGTTGCCAGCCCGACGGATATCAGGGTTTTAGGTGGCCGCTGTGGTTCGCGCGCCATAGGCTGGCTATACGTAATTCGGACCTGGGCTTTGGACCGGCTGACCAGGCTGTACCCGGACGATCCGCACACGGCCGCTCTTCTTCAGGCCACTCTTCTCGGCGAAACCAGCGGGGTGCAACGACGCTGGACGAGCGATTTTCGCGTGACCGGAACATATCACGCCTTAGTAATTTCCGGCCAGCATGTATCCGTTTTGGCGCTCACGCTACTTTTGATCCTCCGGTTGGTACGCTTCCGCAGGGTACCGGCGCTCGGGGTTGCAACGCTGGCAAGCTGGCTCTACGCAATCATCTCCGGATTTAGTTCGCCGGTCGTCCGGGCCGCCGGCGGCTTCACGATTTTCCTCATCGCGAGTTATTGTTTCCGTAAAACGCGCATTCTAAACGTCCTCGCCCTTGTCGGCATCTTTTATCTTCTGCTCGATCCGGACCAGTTGTTCGATCCGAGTTTTCAGCTTTCCTTCTTATCCGCGGCAGCTATTGCGGCCTTCGCGATCCCGGTTATGGAACGAATAACAGAACCCCTGCGGGCCGCCGTAAGGCGATTCGACCAAACTGGCTTCGATCCGCAGGTGGAACTAAGAGCGGCGCAGTGGCGTGTCGAGTTCCGGTTGTTGGCGGAAACTATTCGCCTTTGGAGCCGGTTGCCCGAACGTATATCACGCCTGATCGTAGAAAAAGGCGCGCTGTTAGCCGCCTTCATCCTAGACGCGGTGATCGTCTCAGCCTGCGTTCAGTTCGGGCTCGCGTTGCCGATGATCGGCTACTTCCACAGACTCTCGGTTACGGGTTTGTCCGCAAATATCGTTATCATTCCGCTGCTATCGCTTGTAGTGCCGCTTGGCTTCGCGTCCATTCTTACCGGCTGGCGGTTGCTTGCGTGGATCACGGCCATTCTGCTGAAGGCGGCCGAAATAGTCGCGTCCTGGCACGCCGGTTTTGAGCCCTCATGGCGCATTGCCGCTCTTCCGGTCTGGATCTCTATTCTGTTTGCCGTTTCGCTGGTTGTGCTGGCAATCGCCGCTCGCAAAAGCCGGGCGTTGATTGTTGGGCCGGCGCTCGCTTGTTCGCTGGTTATATTCGCGGTGCTCTGCCGGCAACCGTGGGCGCCCGAAGTCGAACGAGGAACGCTGGAAGTGACCGCTATCGATGTAAGTCAAGGCGACAGCCTTTTGGTTGCGTTTCCGGACGGCGAAACGATGCTAGTTGACGCAGGCGGGTTCCCCGGCATGGAAAGGATGCGGCGGAAGCCGCAAATCGATATGGGAGAAGACGTCGTGTCGCCGTACTTATGGAGCCGACGAATCAGCCACTTGGATTACGCCGTACTCACGCACGGGCACTCGGATCACATGGCTGGACTTCCTGCTATCCTCGACAATTTTCATCCGCGAGCGCTCTGGATCGGAGCCGAACCGGATTCCGAGCAATGGGAGAACGTTAAAAGGCATGCTGAGCAGGATCACGTACAAATAATTGCGCTGCGAAGAACCGCCGCCTCAATGCCCGTTGGCGGCGCTCAGATTCGCGTACTGGCGCCTTCTCCGGATTATCAGCAGGGCGACACGGCTCAAAACGACGACTCTCTCGTATTCGAAATCACCTACGGCCGCCGTAGTGTTCTACTCACCGGCGATGCCGAGCGGCCCATCGAGGACGACATGGTGGAAAATGGACATCTTGGCGCGGTCACACTTCTGAAAGTCGGGCATCACGGCAGCAGAACGTCTTCTTCTGAGGAGTTTCTCGACCAGATCCATCCTCAGTTTGCATTCATCTCTGACGGGTATATGAATCAATTTCATCACCCTCACCCGGATGTACTGAAGCGCCTTGCTGAGCACCACACGACGGTCTTCCGCACAGACCAGCGGGGCCTGATGACGTTCCGCACCGATGGCGAACACGTACAGATTGAGACCTTCCGTTAAGTTGTGGAGCTACTCCATCGATAACGTTCAGCCGCCGAAAGGTGTATGCCGGTTATCTTCTGGCGCTTGCCTTTTTACAAAATAATCCGCGTGATCTGAACCTGCGGATAGATCTCCTTAGCTTGTTCCACATTCGCCAGCGTAATGCCGGGAAGTTTGGAGGTCGCCGTTCCGGCAGCTACTCCCCAGCGCAGCGCTTCGCTGAACGAATCGCCGCGATGTAAGGACCAAACAATAACAGCCGACATGGCGTCGCCTGCGCCGATCGGACAGCGTGCGTCGATGGGCGGCGGAATTACTTCGAGAATACCTTCGGTGGAAGTTGCGGCGATCACACCGCGGCTTCCCAAGGAAAGCACCACTGACTGCGGCCCCAGCGCCTTAATTCGTTGCACTGCATCGATCTGTTGTGAACGAGTGATAAGCGCCGTATTTAACAACCGCTCGGCTTCGGACTGGTTTGGTTTTACGAGCGTAGGTTTCGCCTCCAGAGCATGTAACAACGCGTCGCCATCTGTGTCCAGCAGAGTCTGGACATTATGTTTCGCCGCCAGTTCAATCAGCTTCGTATAGAAGTGCAGATCCATTCCAGGCGGCAAGCTGCCGCACAGCATCAGCCACGAGGCTTTGGACAGCAGTTTTCCTGTGGCAGTGATTATGTTTTTCTGCTCCGCAGCGGACAGAGCAGGCCCGAGTTCATTCAGCTTAATAGAGAGGCCCTGCCGATCGGAAATGGTGAGATTGACCCGAATCTCGTTCCGAATTTTCACTATTTCTTTGGCGAAGCTGTCTTCTTCCAGATGCTTCTCGAAATTGCTGCCATTTGAGCCGCCCGAAGTGGTAATGGCGACCACCTCAGAACCGAAGGCGGTCAACACGCGAGCGGCATTGATTCCTCGTCCTCCGGCGGCTTCCGTTGTGGATTGAATGTAGGCGCGATCTTCAAAAACCAGCCGATCTACGGAAATGATTCGGTCGAGAGCGGGATTTACGGTCAACGTTAGAATCGGCTTGCTCATTCAGGCTTGAAATTTTCAGGGTAACAACCGGTTCAGGGTTCGCCTAGAAGCCGGACACAGCTAAGACGGGCGGTGGCGGGCGGATGTGCGGCCAGCCAGCATCCCGCCGAACGCAGCCGAAATCGTGATGATAAAAAACATCGGAATCAGAGCGCCGCGAACTCCGTTCACCAACTCCTGAGGATGGTCGAGAAGCTTCGCAGCTTCGGGATTGTTGGCGATTTGCGGCAGTTTCAGCGATGCAGCCTTGAAGATTTCTTGCCCCGCCGGTGAAGATAACTCAACACTGACAACGATTAGGCAAATGGCAACAACCAGAAAGAGCCAAAGCCCGGTCATGAGACCAAGGAACGCGCCGCCGCCTTTTGTCAGTGATTCAAGCGTCTGTTTTTTGTAGAAAGTGGCCGCCGCGAAGCCAGCGGCGCAAAGGATGACCGGGGCCAAAGGTGGCATCAGTAAAAGCGCAAGATACAGAACAACAAGCGACAGCGCCGCAACACCCATAGTGATCAGCACAGCGCGCAAGTTGCCGAAGCCAATTCGCGCAACAGTGGGTGCGGTGGCTACCGCCGTTGGCGTTGGAACTGGCGTAGCGGCCGTTTCCTGGGCTGCCAGCCGGATGATATCTTCTTCGTACTGTGGCTTGCCACACTTGTGGCAAAAGCGAGCATCCTCCGGCAGGGCTGCTCCGCACGTACAACGTTGTTCCACACTCCTAGTTTACGAGGTTCAGCCCGTTTTGCGGAGTCATATCGATTTTTTTAAGGGTGAGCCAGCACCTCGCAAATGCTCAGATTAAACCGATCTCCCGTGGGCGCTGTGTCGTTAATCGTTACCGATGTTCCACTGAGCGGTGTGGGTCCGTTCTGCATCTGCACCCAGTACGTATCGCCTGCGGCCGACAGGTACTGATGCACCAGGATCTGCCCAGGCCCTGGTATTCTGTCGATCGCTCTATCCCAATCATTTCCTACCCCGATGACCCAAGAATTGTCTCGTGTCGTCATCAGGGTTGCAGATGGCGCACCTGATGACGCACTGGCCGATTTGATAGCGCCAAGGGCTCCGGAACCGTTCGTTCCGGATGTATCTACACCTGTGAAACTCAGCACCGTAATCGACGAAGCGACCTTTTGGGAGAGAGTAGCAGTAACGGTGATACCAGTCAGAGGCGAGGGTGCGAAAGCACGCCAGATCTCAGCGGTACCCTTTTGTGCATTCGTCCTTAATACCAGCGCCCAAGTTAACCCACCGCCCGAAATGCTCTTTACCTTCGTATTTGTACTCGAAGTATCGTCGGCGGATACAAACGCGAGCAGCAGTTCGTTCATAGACGTAGTAGAAAGAGCGGCGGTCCGAACAGTCGTCGAAGGGCCAGTATCGCCTGACACGTTTGCGTCAATACTTAATGTGCCGCTTGCCGAGGCCTGATTTACAGTCAGTGTGACCGTGACAGTAGCTGGAGAACCTTGGATTTCCGGCGCGGTGATTGTGATGTGGCCCGTATATGTGCCGACGGTGAGATCCGCAATCGAAACCGAAGCCTGGAGCGATTGGGGAGCCGACCCGCCCGAGGGCGTGACAGTTAGCCAGGCGCTATCGCTTGCAGCGGTGAATGTAAGTGTTCCTCCTCCGCTGTTTGAGACAGCAATGGAATAGGGTGCGGGATTTGATCCTCCCTGATCGACGCTGAACGAGATCTTGTCCGGCGTGACAGATAAAACAGGCGGCAGCGGTGCGGCAGTGAAGTTAACGCCTGTCACGTCGGTGTCAGTGATCGTAACGGTTTGATTGGGCGGGGTGAACGCATATCCGGAATTGGAGGGTGTGACTGTATATGCACCACTTGAAATGCCTTGGAACGAGTAATTTCCAGAAGCGTCTGCCGTTGTGGCTATGTTAATTGGCCCGGTTAAGGTGACTGTGGCACCGGCGCCCCCATCGACAGGGCTGATAGTACCGGACAAATTGAACCCGGGGGACATTTGAGCCGCGGGCTTGAATGTGGCCATCAACGCGAGCCAGTCGCCACTTGCCTGTGTAAAGGTTGCGGCAATACTTCCGGCTGTGCTCTGAATTTCGTATTCGTCCAGGTCGCCGTTAACGATCGATAACGGCGTGAAGCCCGATCCAGCGCTGGCATTGTTCAGCAGCCAGCTATAGCCGAAAATCAGCTCACCGCTTACAGTGGTCGATGCGGTGCCGCTGGACAAATTAGCGCCACTTCCCGTGGCATAGCTCAGCTCGTCGAGAGGCGCCACCTGGCTTAGGCCGGTCCACTCGGAAATGTGAATCTCCAGGGCCGCCCGGGTAGACGGAGTAATCGTAACCGTATTCGGCCCGGCTTTACAAAGAGGAACGTACCAAAGATATACATTGACGTTCTGCACGGGATCGGAGATGGGGCCTGCTGCAAGGCTGTACGTATTGCCCGCAGTATCGGCAATACTGAGGGTGCCGGCAGGCCGTGCCGCGGACCCCGTTACGATGAGAAAATCACCTTGCGTATTGTTGAAGGGAAAAACGACCGACATGTTTTGCGTGGGTGATTCATTTCCGTTTACATTTTTTTGGACAAGCTGAATACCGGCAAAGACCGGCTGGCTAGTGAAGTTGATTCCTGCAACATTGGCATCGCTGATCGTGACGGACTGGCTGCCTGGCGAGTACGCGTATCCTGTTTCGCTGGGAGTAATTATGTATGCGCCATCGCTCAGGCCGCCAAAGCTGTAATTGCCCGAAGCATCAGCCGTAACGGTGGCGCTCGCCGCCCCGCTTAATGTCACGCTTGCGCCCGCGCCGCCCTGCGCGGGACTGATTGTTCCGGAGATGCTCCAGTTTGGCCCGCCACTAGGAGGAAGAACCTCAACCAGGCTGAGGTTGTACCGATCTGAAGTGGGAGCGGTGTCACCCATTGTGACTGCCGTGCCATTTTGAGCCGTCGGGCTGTTTTGCATCTGGACCCAATAGGTATCGCCGATGGAGGCAAGGTCCTGGTGAACCAAGGTCTGGCCGGAATCCGGTGTCCGCGCGACGGCATTGTCGTAATCGTCGCCCACAGCAAACACCCAGGAGTTATTGCGCGTTGTGATCAACGTCGCCGTAGGCGCGCCCGAACTTGCGTTGCCGCTTCCAGTTGCTCCAACTGCGCCGGCACCATTGATTCCCGATGTATCGACTCCGCTGAAGCTCATCACTGTGATCGACGACGCCACGCTCTCAGAAAGCGTGGCTGTTACGGAAACATCACTCAACGTGGTCGCCGCAAACGCGCGCCAGATCTCAGCCGTCCCTTTCTGAACGTTCGTTCTCACCACAAGCGTCCAGGTAAGCGACCCACCTGAAATAGCTGTTACAGTCGTATTCGCTCCCGACCGGTAATCAGTCGAAATGAATGCTAAGAGTAGTTCATTTGCAGCGTTCGTCGAAAACGCCGGCGTCGTTACAGTCTTGCTGGTTGAACCCTGGTCCTTGGACGTGTTCGCATCGACCGCAATGGAAGCCCAGCCGGGAACGACGCCCAGCAATAACAATCCGAGAGATAAGCAAAGCTCGCGCGCGTAAAACCGTACACGGGGGTTCAACATACGTGGTTGTACGAGTCTACAATGCTGTTGGCGCACGTCGGAATCTGTGCTGGTAAGGAGTAAGAGAAACCGCTATCCAAGTACCGAGTTTGGGGGTTACCGGGAGCGCTCGGTTCATACCCTTAAGATGGATTATTGAGCCCGAATTCCAAGCCCAATCTGCTGGTTGTCTGCCCGCCCGATCATTACGTTCTTCGAAATCTTTCAGCCATACGCGATTCGGCCAACATTGCAGTTGGGAACGATACCGCTACATTAGAACAGCATGCACGTGATGCCGACGTGATCCTGTATTCGGGCCTGACGGGAAAAACCGTTAATTTCCCGGAGGTCTGGCGGTACGCAAAGAATGTGAAGTGGGTCCACAGTCTTTCGGCGGGAGTCGAGAAACTGCTGTTTTCCGATTTGATAGAGAGTCCGGTTCCGCTCACCAATGCAAAAGGGGTGTTCAAGCGGTCGCTCGCCGAATTCGCGGTACTCGGCATCTTGTACTTCTACAAACGTGTCCGGAGATTGGTCGAGAGCCAGCGATCTCATCATTGGGATAACTTCATGGTCGAGTGGCTCCCCGGCAAAACAATGGGTGTGGTTGGTTATGGAGAAATCGGGCAGGAGTGCGCTAAGTTGGCCAAGGCACTGGGCATAAAAATCTATGCAATCCGGCGAAAACCGGAACTCTCGAAAGGCGATCCCATTCTGGATCGTATCTTCGGGACACATCAGTTGCACGAGATGCTCGGACAAGTGGACGTGGTGCTGGCCGCAGCGCCGCTGACACCTGAAACAAAACACATGTTGAGCGACGCGGCCTTTCAAGCCATGAAACCGTCGGCAATTGTGATGAATGTAGGACGCGGACCAGTAATAGACGAAGCGGCGCTCATTCGCGCCTTGGAGCAGAAGCGCATCGCGGGCGCAGCGCTAGACGTCTTCGAGACCGAACCGCTATCTAAAGACTCACCTTTATGGGATATGGAAAACGTCCTCATTTCGCCGCACTGTACCGACCGCACACAAGATCCCGACTGGCTGGACCTAAGTATGCAATGTTTTCTGGAGAATTTCCGGCGCTACGTCAATGGCGAACCGCTGTTGAACCTTGTCGATAAGAGGGCTGGATATTGATGGACGCCGCCGTTGAAGAGGTTTTGGGCAGGGCCGTCACACTGGATGATCTAATAGCGGCGGCAGACCGAATCAAGGCGCTCGCGCGGATCACGCCGGTCGAGCATTCGCGCCTCTTCAATGAAGCATCTGGCGTCAAGACAGTTTTCAAATGTGAAAACCTGCAGCGGGGAGGGTCCTTCAAGATCCGCGGCGCGTTGAACTTCATGATGTCGCTCAGCGCGGAGGAACGCAGGCGCGGGGTGGTCACATTCTCATCCGGCAATCATGCGCAAGCGGTCGCGATTGCCGCGGCATACCTGAAGACCCCGGCGACCATCGTGATGCCAACCGATGCTCCCAAAGCGAAACTAGAGTCAACCCGCGCATACGGTCCGACTATTGTATTTCACGACCGCCATCGCGAAAATCGCGAGGAGATTGCCCGCAAGATTGCCTCGGATTCGGGAGCAATCGTACTTCCTTCCTTTGATCATCCCTGGATCATCGCCGGACAAGGGACGGCAGCGCTCGAATTATTGCGGGAAAACCCCGATCTGGACGCAATTGTCACTCCGCTGGGCGGCGGCGGACTGCTTTCAGGAACGCTTATCGCTGCGAAGGCGCTGCGGCCTGAGATTCGAGTGTTTGGTGTTGAGCCCGAGGTTGCGAATGACTGGTACTTATCTCTGCAACGGGGCGAGCCGGTCGGCATTCCGTCACCCCCCACGATTGCAGACGGTTTGCGCACGACCATTCCGGGCAAAATCACTTTCCCGATTGTGCGTTCGATGGTTGAGAGCGTAATTCTGGTTTCGGAAGAAGAGATTAAGGCCGCGGTACGTTTCATTCTGACGCGAATGAAATTGCTGGTAGAGCCAAGCGGTGCGGTTGCGGCAGCGGCCTTGTTGCACAAAAAACTGCCCGACGGAATACGCGAGGCCGGCGTCATTTTGTCCGGCGGAAATGTCGATCTCGATGTCCTGGCTGACATCTGCAGCGAGCGAGTATAAGCAGTGCAACGCAATCCGTGGAAAACGAAATCATCCCGAATCGTGTATGAGAACCCCTGGGTACGAGTGCGCGAGGATGAAGTTATACGCCCAGATGGCGGGCCGGGAATTTACGGGGTTATCGAAATACGCCCATCCGTCGGAGTCGTTGCGATAAACGAGCGGGATGAAGTTGTGCTCGTGGGTCAGTGGCGTTATTCGGTAAACCGGTATTCGTGGGAGATCCCGCGCGGCGGATCGCATCAGGGCGAGACGAATATGCTGGAAGCCGCAAAACGGGAACTCGCGGAAGAAGCGGGCGTCCTCGCTAATCACTGGCAGCGGTTAGGCAGCGTGGACAACTGTAACGGTGTAGCCGATGATACGCAAACGCTGTATCTGGCAACCGGACTTTCGTCGACTGCAATGAATCTCGATCCGGAAGAAGAGATCGTAGTTCAATGGCAACCATTCGATGAGGCATTGAGGATGGCGACAGACGGGCGCATTACGGAAGTTTGCAGCGTGGCGGCTCTCTTTCGTGTTGCGTTGCTGCGGAACGGCGGAAATTCTAATGGATTGGTCGAGCGATAAATCCCGCCGGCAATTTGGCGTATTCTCAGCCGCGGTGCTGGCCTACAACATACCGGTAATCCTGTGGGGCGCGTACGTGCGCATCTCGTTTTCAGGCGATGGCTGCGGAGCGAACTGGCCTTTCTGCAACGGACAGTTGATTCCTCGTCACATGGCGACGCCGATGGCGATCGAGTTCACGCACCGGGCGATGACCAGCCTGGATACTTTCGCGACGCTTGCGATGGTGATCTGGGCTTTCCTGGCGTTTCCAAAGCGCCATGCGGTACGGAAGTACTCGGTTCTGTCATTGGTGTTTCTTTTCATCGAAGCGCTGCTGGGCGCCGGACTGGTTCTGTTCCGACTAGTCGCGAATAACCAGTCGGCGGGCCGAGCCTGGTATCTGTCGGCACATTTGACAAACACGCTGTTGTTGCTGGGCGCCCTAACTGCGACGGCTTGGCTAGCTTATACAAGCGCCGGACGCTTGCGCTGGGCAAATCTGCCGGGGCGCAACCTGATTGCGCTGTTAGTAACGATCATTGTAAGCGTCACAGGCGCGATCGCCGCGCTGGGAGATACGCTGTTCCCTGCTTCCTCTCTGACTGCGGGAGTCCGTCAGGATTTTTCGAGCGCAACTACTGCACTATTGCGATTGCGCATGCTACATCCCGCCGTTGCTGTCCTCGGCGCGGTTTATTTGTTGTGGGTAGCTTCTGGAATAATAAGAACCGCCGCGAGAGATGAGCGTTCATTCATCGCCGCAAAGCTGGTGGTCATGGCTGTTATCCTCCAGGTCGCCATGGGTCTCGTGAATATTGCCCTGCTCGCTCCGGTGTGGACGCAGTTGATACACCTGTTGGTAGCGGATCTGGTATGGATTGCAGTCGTCCTCCTGTCACTCGAAACAACACGAGTCAGAACCGTAGAACCCGTACCGGCACACGCATGGTGAGCCGCGGTCTACTACTGTCCTTGTCGGCGCTCACCTCAATCGCCATGGCGGGTCCGCCCTTCCAAACCGACGATCCCGATCCGGTGCCTTACGGACATTACGAGTTCTACACGTTCGCTTCGTCCGATGGCACGACGGAGGGCGGTACTGATTTGTTCGTTCCCGCGCTCGAGTTCAACTGGGGCGTAGTCCCGAATGTGCAGCTCCATGTTGTTTTGCCCGTCGATGCCAATTTCGCACCGGCTCATGGGCCCGTAAATTATGGCATCAGTGATGCCGAACTCGGTGCGAAGTACCGGTTCATCAAAGAAAGCAAACGGATGCCGGAAATCGGCATGTTCCCGTTCGTAGAACTACCTACGGGTAATGCGGCCCGAGGCCTGGGGGTTGGCTCAACCTGGTACAGATTGCCTTTCTGGATACAGAAGAGTTGGGGCGACTGGACCTCTTACGGCGGAGTGGGCCGCGTGCTGACGAATGCTGCGGGCTACAAAAACTACACGTTTGCGGGCTGGCTCGTGCAGCGGAAAATTAACAAACGTTGGACGTTGGGTACTGAAATTTTCGGTCACGGACCGCAGGGTATTGCCAGCACGGTTCCGAGGTCTGCCACTATGATCGACGTAGGGGGCTATTATTACCTCAATCCAAATTTCGAGGTTCTGTTTTGCGTCGGGCGGAGCATAACTGGAGAAGCGGAAACGTATAGTTATCTTGGGCTGTATTGGACTTGGGGAAAAGACAAGCAGAAGAGCGGGCCGGCCCACTTCCTGCTCCCCAGCATGTCTGAGGATCGCAGCTAACTCAAAATGGCCATACTCTACGTCGCTTCCGAAGCCGCGGAACTCAAACCGCTGGCGAACTTATTAACTGCGCTTCGTAAGCTGAAGTGGCCGGTTGATTACGCTTACGAAGGGATCTGGGAAGGCCGGCGCCTGCTTCTAGCCGCCAATGGAGCCGGACCCAAACTGGCAGCACAAGTTGTGGAGATTGCCATTCGCGCGGTTATGGTCGCCGAGTTGTCGTCCTCCAAACTGGAGGCAGTGGTCAGCACCGGCTGGTGTGGAGCGCTCGACCCGGATCTTCGGGAATCACAGATCGTCGCCGCGACACAAGTGCTTGATTTGTCCACAAATGAGACATTTGACTGTGCCCCAATTATGGCGGATAGCCAGTTTGCCTCCGGGATAGTCGCTTCCCAAGACCGGATCGCGAACGATGCGGCGGAAAAGGAACGATTACGAGGATCTGGAGCCGTTGCTATCGACATGGAAGCGGCCGGCGTAGCAGCCCGCGCCCGCCGTGCTGGGCTACCGTTCTGCTGCATCAAAGCGGTATCGGACTGCGCGCGTGAATCCTTTCCGTTCGACTTGAATAAGTTCAGGACTTCCGAAGGAAGAATGGCGCGTGGGAAAATAGTAGTTCAGGCTCTTACGCACCCGAATCGGTTGCCTGTCCTCTTCCAGTTGAAGCGGCGCACCGGCGATGCTGCAACGGCCTTGGGGGAATTTCTTGTCAGTTGCCGAATCAGTGCGGGATCAGACAGCGCTCAAGCCGAGTGAAATGGAAAGTCCTGCTGTTATGCAGGCGGCCGTATATGTCGGCGATGGCCGTGTCCAAGTTGAGTCAATTGAAAGGCCTGACATCGGTCCAGGTGAAATTCTCGTTCGCGTAGAGAGCTGCGGAATCTGTCATACAGATCTCAAAAAAATCCAATATAATCTTCTGCCCGCTCCGCGCATTTATGGGCATGAGACCGCCGGCGTGGTAGCGACGGTTGGGAAACGCGTAAAAAACTATGTCGCGGGCGACCGCGTCGTTGTGTTCCACCATATTCCCTGTGGAACTTGCTTCTATTGCTTACGTCATCTTTATGCGCAATGCCCGACATACAAGAAAGTTGGCGTAACAGCCGGATATGAACCTGCAGGCGGGGGCTTTTCCCAATATGTTCGCGTAATGGATTGGATTGTGGATCGCGGAATTGAAAAGATTCCGGCAGGCGTATCGTTCGATCAGGCTTGCTGGGTTGAGCCGGTAAACACCTGCCTGAAAGCGGTGCAACAACTCGCTCCCGAGGCTGAAGATGTGGTCGCGGTGCTAGGGCAAGGACCAATCGGACTGGTTTTCAGCATGCTTGTCAAACGGCGTGGAACAACCGTCCTCACCAGTGACACTCTCGAATTTCGTCGTAGTCTTTCGGACGAATTCGGCGCTCGCAGTTTCGATCCGCGTACGCCGGAGTTTGAACGCGAAGTAAAGACACTGACGAGCGGTCGCGGAGCAGATTCGGTCATTCTTGCGACAAATGCGCCAGGTTTGGTTGCACAAGCCTTACGCATCGCACGGCCCGGCGCGAAGATACTTCTTTTTGCGCAAACTTCCGCCGCCGATCGCATCGAACTAGCGGGAGCGGATATCTGCGTGGCTGAACGGGTGCTAATGGGGTCGTATAGCGCGGACGTCGATCTCCAACGAGACTCGGCACAACTGGTTTTTGACGGGACGCTCCCGCTGGAACGTCTGATTTCGCACCGAGTTCGGCTTTCCGACATTGGAGAAGGTATCGCGATTGCACAACATCCAGACGGGCAGTCCTTAAAAGTCGTTGTCCACCCTCAGGAGCAGGCCTGATGGCAGCCGCTACAGCAACGAGCACCATGCAGGCCGCGGTTCTTTACGGTAAAGAAGACGTTCGGCTCGAGTCGGTAGCGGTTCCGGCAATCGGCCCTGGCGAGCTATTGGTGCGGGTTCGCGCCGCGCTGACATGTGGGACGGATGTCAAAGTGTTCCGGCGCGGCTATCACGCGAAAATGATCCGGCCGCCGGCGCTGTTCGGCCACGAAATGGCTGGAGACATCGTGGCGACCGGAAGTGGTGTGAGCGGGTTTCATCCCGGCCAGCGGGT
The DNA here is from genome assembly GCA_036821665.1 of Bryobacteraceae bacterium. Lineage (GTDB taxonomy): Bacteria > Acidobacteriota > Terriglobia > Bryobacterales > Bryobacteraceae > Bog-105. The sequence continues at coordinate 18,555 of DAISJE010000011.1, forward strand.
TGTAGCTGCCAATTCCGCTCCTTGCGGAGAATGTTTCTTCTGCCGCCGCAATCAACCAAACTTGTGTGAAGATCTACTCTTCAACAATGGCGCATACGCGCAATTCATTCGTATCCCGGCACGCATTGTTCGAAAGAATACCTATATCATCCCCGATCACCTCGGCTATCGCGATGCCGCGCTCGTAGAGCCCTTGGCATGCGCTCTGCGCGGCCTGGACGAAAGCGGCCTGAAGGCCGGAGATACGGTCGCGATTATCGGGCTCGGGCCAATCGGTCTGATGCTGGTCCGGTTGGCACGGTGGGCTTTTGGAGCGCGTGTAATCGCGATAGCACGGCGTCTTGAGCAGGTTGAGAAAGCGATTACTTTGGGAGCGGAAGATGGCATTCTGCTGAACCGCGAATCGGCCCTGAATGAACAGGCTTCGTTGATAGCGGCTATAAAATCTCAAACTGGAGGAAGGGGCGCGGATGTAGTCGTCGAAGCGGTCGGTCACCCGCAAGCGTGGGAGCTATCGACCAAACTGGTGCGCAAAGGCGGGGTCATCAATTTCTTCGGCGGTTGCCCAACTGGAACGAAAGTAGCTTTAGATACCGCGCTGCTGCACTACTCCGAAATCACCTGCAAAGCAAGTTTTCATCACACACCGGCCCACATCCGCCGTTCACTCGATCTGGTCTCTGAGGGCAAAGTAAATGCATCCCATGTTGTCAATGATGAGGAACCCCTAAGCGAACTACCCCGGATTCTACACGACCTTGCCCACCATCCAAACGGGCATATCAAGACAGCAATTATTCCCTGACAATAAGAATAAGTGGCCATCGCATACCTGCAACCGAAGGAATACATTCAAACCATCGGTCCCGAAACGACTGCGTACACGCGGCCGGAGGCTCTGGAATATACGCGCTGGCTGGCAACGCACCATTATGAGAATTTTCACGTCGTTAGCTTCCTGCTTCCGAAGAAGCTTCACCAGGACTTCTACAATGTCTACGCATTTTGCCGTTGGGCGGACGATCTTGGCGACGAATTGGGGGATCCACAACAAAGTCTACGGCTACTGGCCTGGTGGCGCCGGGAGTTGGAGTCGATGTATCGTGGCGAGACTTCGCATCCCGTATTTGTCGCACTACAGGATACGGTTCACCGGCACGAGATACCTATTGATCCTTTCGATCGCCTGATTCGAGCATTCGAGCAGGATCAGACGGTAAACCGGTATCGCAATTTCGACGAAGTGTTCGGTTACTGCGTGAACTCGGCGAATCCGGTTGGCCACTTAGTTTTGTATTTGTGCGGCTATCGGGATGCCGAACGGCAGCGGTTTTCCGACTACACCTGTACAGCTCTGCAGCTTGCAAATTTTTGGCAGGACGTAATCATTGACTTACAAAAAGATCGCGTTTACCTGCCGCTGGATCTGCTGGAGAAGCACAAATATCCGGTCGATGAGTTGTTCGCCCGTAGATTCGATATTCGCTTTGAACAGATTATGCGCGAAGCCGTGGAAGTTGCGGATGATCTGTTTCGTAAAGGACTGCCGCTTATCAAAATGGTCGACCGGC
>DAISJE010000012.1:0-10095 GCA_036821665.1 Bryobacteraceae bacterium
GCGTCCTGTGCAGCGACAAACTCCTCGGGAAAGTCATCTGCCCGCGCCAGGGACTCGTCGGCAACTTGGCTGCGTATTGCCAGTTATTCATCCAGCCGATCATCACAGGCGTGCGGCCAGCTGGCAAATGATTAAACGTCAGGGCGCAGTAACAGTCCTTGCCGTAGTCTGTCCAGAGCGTGGTTGAAGAAGGATTGTCATTAACAAAGCGTGTACCGTCGAACTGGCCGACAAAATACTGCTCACCAGAGCCGCCCTGTAACGCGCCTGGGTTCAAGCCTACTTTCAGTACCCAGCGAGACTTCCCCAACTCACCTTCGACTGGAAGCTCAAACAGTTCCGGGCATTCCCATTGACCTCCGCTGGCGCCGGCCGGCCCGAACTCGCTCAGCATTTCCCAGCGCTTCAGATTTCCGGATCCGTAAAAGCGAATTTTATGATCGTTCGGCAGGGAAACGGCCATCACCCACCCGTTGTTTTGCCGCGACCAAAATACTTTCGGATCGCGAAAGTCTGACATGTGTAGATTCAGTACAGGATTCCCCGAGTACTTCGTCCAGGTTCTTCCGCGGTCGTTGCTATAGGCGAGATTCTGGGTTTGCAGCGCCGGATGCCCTTGGCTTTCCGGCGTGTGTCCCGTGTAAATGGCCACCATGCACACTTTTCCGCCTTTACAAAAGCCGCTCGTATTTCGCTCGTCGATGACGGTGCTTCCGGTGAAGATCATGATGCCGTCGCTTTCGGGAATCGCGACCGGCAGTTGCTTCCAATGCAGCAAGTCGCGGCTGACGGCATGGCCCCAGCTCATATGTCCCCACTCGTCGCCGAACGGATTGTATTGGAAGAAGAGATGGTACTCGCCTTCGAAATAAACTAAGCCGTTCGGATCGTTGGTCCAATTTTTGTGCGGGGAGAAGTGAAATTGCGGCCTGTACGGCTGATCGTAGGCCGGCGCAATCGGACTTTGGCCGAATGCGGGAGCCAGCGCTGCAATGGCGAACAGTGGCGAGATGACCGCGATTCTATTCAACCGTGAATGTAACCGATTCGTCAGACGCCTGAGTTCCCTGTTTGGCAATAAAACGGACTTGGTAATTTCCGGCGGGCAGTTGCGCTAGTGGCACAGTGGCCACGTACTGAATTCTGCCCTGCGCGTCGGGATTTCCCAGAGGTGGAGAGCCGCTCCCAAGCACCTGCCCATCTTTGCTGAACTCCATCTGGAGCGTCGGCTTATCCGAACTCGTCTTGTTTGGATAAATGACCACGTAGAAAGGCAGTCCTTTGGAATCTGCTTTGTTAACGGTAGGGTTGATGGTCGGCGAGACCACCTGGTTGGACATTAACAGCGGATCGTCAGGCGCATCCGAGCCCTTCGGCTTCATATCGCGAATCGGAGCCACGCTGCTGATCGCCAGACCGCCATTCACCACGGGCATCACGAAAACCGATTTTCGAGCGCTAATTCGGTCCCCGGCGCTATCCAATACAGCCGCATTCAGCGTGTAACGTCCGGGCGCGAGATCGAAATGCTGCACATCGATGAAATGGCTGGAAGACTTAATCGATTCGACTTTGCTTGCGTCCGCGCTCAACGGAATTTCGTTGTGAAACTTCTTCACCACTTGTCCTTCGCCATCTTTGATCAGGACAAGATAGGCTAATTTCCCCTGATATTGCTTGGTTTCCTTGTCCTGAAGCAAAGTCAACTGTCCGACGGGAATATCTACGACCAGCACGCAAGTGGATCCGTTGTTGGGTCCTTCGAAATGCAGCGCTGCCGTTTCGAAGCCGAAGGAATGTGGGATGGGAGAGGAATCAAGCGCCTTGAGCAGTGGCACCTCGTAGGCGCTTAGGACCGCCTGGCCTCGCATCGAAGGCGGCAAAGCAAAGTAACCCGAGCGCGATTGCAGCCGCAAATTCGGTACGTCCGTCCGTAGACTCACCTTGCGAAACGAGCCGTCATATTTCTGAATCTGCGGATCGTAGCTGATCTCATAATAGGTTTCAATATCTTCGGTGAGCCTTTTCAACTTGCCTGTAAAGTCATTCGTGTTTGCAATTAGAAATCCTCCGGTGGAATCGGCGAGTTCGGCGAGCGTATTTTGAACATTGGCGCGTCCTGCCTCGATTGCCATATCCGCTGATTGGGCATTTGCCATGCTGACGTTGCCGCGCTTCATGTTTTCCGCCGATGCACTCGTGGCATCCATAAGCTGAGAATTGGATGACGTATTCTGTCCCCCAACGCCGAGCCCACGCGCATCGAGCGCGTAAAAACTCACGTTCGATCGATTCGCGATGCTGATTACCGACTTAAAAGGCTCCTCCATTCCCTGCGGGATCTGGAAGCCCGGCGTGAAATAGAGAATCGTCTTGCGCCCTGGAAGACTGTATTGCTCCTTCACCATTTGGAGCAATGCGACAATTTTTGCCCGGCCTTGATCGGTGGCCTCGTCCTGCTGTTTACTTTGCAGCATGCGAAGCATCATTTGCGCCATGGCAGCGTTTGCGGCGGCCGGTCCGTTTGCCGCGCCTGCCGGCCCGCTCTGCCCCGAACCGCCGGGTGATTGGGATGCCACCTGATCGCCCAAGCCCTGCCCAGCCTGGTTCGGTCCCAGCATCTGCTGTAATTGCTCCCTCACGCGCGCGGTGTCGGAGGCGAAGTTCATGGCGCCGCCCGTGGCGCGGTCGATGGCTTTCTTGAGCAAATCGCGATTGTTCGTAAACGGCTGAATCGCTTCCAGCGCATGATCGATCGCCATCACCGAGATATATACATTGGGCTGCAATTCGTCCTTGAGCAGGCTCAAGCCCGCATCGCGCGACAACCGCCGGCCCTCGTTATCCAGTCCGTCGAAAACCAAGGTGAGGAGCCGGACCTGGCGCATCGGGTCGAGTGGGGTCGCGACGCCGGTCGAACCGACCGCCTCGTTTCCCTCCACCAGACGAAATGACTTGATCGGCCTCTTTTCGCCGTTGTCGATCACCTCGAAATCCGCCGCTTTCAAGTCCTTTACGACGCGATTCTTCTTGTCGCGCACGACTACGTCGAGGACCACCTCCTCGCCGCCCGCCTTGAAAGTTGGCTCCTGATGATTTGCGGCGGGTTCTTGTGTTTGCGACTGAGCGATGCCGAGCGCGACGGCCAGGCATAGAGAAATGCCGAGAAAACGAAGCATGAATATTATTGCTTCGGTATTCTACAACAAATTTGCCGGGATTCGCGATGGATGGAGTGCTAGAACCGAAAGGCGAAGAATCTACAACACGAAAAAAGGGGAACAAGCGCGGCCTTTAGCTGGAGCTGCGATTACTTGCCCCCTTTGTTCTGCCTATTTAAAACTGATGGACGAACCTCCCGTGAGCCAGAATGTCCACGATGCTGTCAATGACGGTTGCGAGGAACTGCTCGCCGTCACGGTAATAGGCGTAATGCCGGAAGTTGTGGCTGGTGCAGTGTAGAGGCCGGTTTGATCGATTGATCCCGGCCCGGTAACTGACCAAACGGCATCGCTTCCGTCCGCGGTTGAATACCAATTCTGAACATAAAACTGAAGCGTCGAGTTGGCGCCCGCCGGAAGATACTTGCGTTGGCGGTCACAGTCTAGTTGCCAGTATGGAGCGGAGCTATCCGGTATGATTTCGAGTCCGTTTAAGACCGGCGACTCCGCACTGGAGCATCCGGCATAGGTCGAATACCCGCAATCGGCCGTGACATCGTTGAAATAGCCGTACAGTCCGACCGTCAGGCGTCGGTTCGTCACGGTGGCCGGAATAAAAGCATCGGCCGGCCGCTGGATCAGATACGCGACGTTAGGGTCGTTCGCCCAGGAGTAGGAGTGCTTTTGAGTGATGCCCTGCGCGACGAGGTGCACGTCATCGAACTGATACGGTTGAGAGCTACTGGTTTGAATCGTGCCTGGCGGCCTACCCCAGGGCTGTGCAGTCATACCGAACATGAGTCGTACTTTGTAGTTGCCGTTCGGCACGAAAAATCGATAAACAAAGTCCCCTGCATTGCCGGTAATGCCCTGCGATGATTCGTAAACCGACGCCTCAGGGCTTCCCTTGAGTGAAGCCCAGGCTGGGTAATCTCCATTTCCGCTTTTTACGCCGGACGATGCCTCAATGAACGTGTCGGCCAGCCAGAGGTGTCCGTTAGAGTCGGTAAAATTCGTGGTCCGTCCCGAATCAACCCGGATGTGCCCATCCGCGCCCGCCGGAAATACTTGTATCCATAAGTTCATCTTGACGCTCGGATCGACGGTGCTGGTCGCGGTCAAAACACCGGTTGCGGTAGTTGCAAGCGATGCCGGAGGTGTATAGACGCCCCCAGCGGTAATGCTGTCTCCGCTTCCGGCCGATGTCGTAATACTCCACGTCGCTCCCGAGTTCATTTGAAAACCTGACGGAGTGCCGGTGGTCCAATATGGAATCTGAAAGCCAGTCTGCCCGGACGTCGCGTAGATTGTGGAATTATAGAAACCGATTCCGATTGGCTGCAATGCGATATGCGTGGATATAGTTGTGCCACCTCCAATTGGAGCAGCGGTGACGATCACGAATCCCTGTGGCTTAACGTAGTTTGCGCCTCCTTGTGTCACATCAACCGCGTAAGAGCCTGCCAGCGGCTGCGGTGACGTGATTTTAAGGGAGGTTGGGTCCACGGCTTCAAAGTCGGAGGCTGGCAGAGATCCTACTTTGCCGATCGCCGCAGTAACATTGCTGTCCTCTAGCGTGTCCATGCCAACCTGCACAATCGACGGCCCGCTGGAAGCGTCTCCCTCGACGATGCCGTACTTATGCAGAGCGGCGACAATGTTGTCGCAATAAGTTGTCACCAAATTACTCGCCGTCCCGCAGAGGGAGGAGGCTGTAATAGACGCCTTCAGGCGAAACATAGCGCCGTAAGGCGGATAATTTGGATTGTTCTGGCCTCCGTTATAGTCCGGTTGTGTAGCGGGCCAATAGGGAGCGCGGTAGACTTTTCCCGTTCCTAATCCTCCGATACAGCCCGTGCAAAGAGTAAAGCGCAGTGCGTGGTTAATAGTGCCATCCCGTACTTCCTGTACGTGCAAACTAAGAAGTGAATCAGGGAGTCCGGCCGCTCCAGTGCCTCCAACGGGTGTATAACTATTCCAAGACCAGTCATCTCCAGAAACTGCATTGCATCCGGTGTGGCTTCCATCCGAACAGATGTCGGTACGGCCTACTGAGCGGTCGTCGTAAGTTTCGAACTCATGGCAATCGGATATGCGTGTAACAAAGAGATGGTGGTCATCTCCGTTCTTTGAGCCGCGCAAGTCCCCCCCTTCACGATACATATTGGCAAGCGTCGGAATTGGGTAGGTTTGAGGCGCATAACCATAAGCACCGAAATAAAAGATAAAACTACGGGTGCTTGCATTCGAATCGGCGATGCTTACCCCAGGCCATTCGGTGTCTCCGATATGAATCCTGTTGTCACTGGATACATGCGCAGTCCAATTGGCTGCTTCCGGCCAAGTTACGCTCTGAAGAGGCAGATTATCAATCGGTGTATGCCAGATGGAGTCATTCGGATCAGCGGGGCATCCGGCGAGCATGTGAACTGCCGGTATGCCGCGGGAAGGAGCCGTATAGATAGCATGTGTGCTGTCGATTGCATTGAGCGTTCCCATGCTGCCGGCAACTAATCCCCACGTCACAGGAATGCTGGAAGTGAGGGTGACGGTTCCTCCGGTAATAGCGGTGGCCGGACTGGGCGACGTGGTAATGGCGGGGGTCTGGGCGAACACAATTCCCGCAAACAAGAGCGCAAAAATAATTCTTGCCATGGCTTACTGATTGGTTACTCCTGGACCGAGCGCCACTAAGCTGGCCCCATCGAAAGATTCAAACATCTGAACATTGCATTTGCCGGCAGTTGCGCCGATTGTCATTGCGCCGCGTACGTTCGACGGCCACACAAAGGTACGGCTTCCAGTCGAATCCTGACAGACTTGAAAGGCAACCCGGGCGCCCTTTACCAGGTTTGTGATGGTAGATGAAGTAACGTTCCCGGTGAGAGTAATTGTGGGATCTCCCTTGGATAGATCGAATGTTGGCGTGGCGTTGAAGGTTATCCCGTTGACGCCGACCGATAGGCCGTGCTGTATTTCGAAAATTCCTGTCGAAAAGGGGGCCTCAAACAGGAGGCCGGAAGTGGGAAGCGTGACATACAAAGCGTTCGGCGCCGTAGGCGACGACGGCCCGCCCACACCCAGGTAGCTGTTCCCAACTGAAGTTTTGAATTCGATATTGGCATTTCCCGTCCAGGAAGCATTTGTGTTCTGTAATTGCAGCAGCACGTTCTTGGTTGTTCCGTTTCCTAGCCATTCAGCGCCAGGCGAAGCTGCCGTTACCTCGCTATCAATGCTGGATGGTGATGTCGTGGTGCCGTTCCACAGCACGTCGCTGGAGTTATTCATCACCATGCGCGGTGCGCCGTTTGTACTGTCATAGAAATAGAGGTTAGTTGCCAGCAGGCCGCCCGCACCGCTATTTCCCAAGCCGAGTTGATATCTTTGCGTGTCTCCGTTTAATTGATAGGAAAGGTAGCCTGTGGTTGTGGGGTTGCTGATTTGGACCTGGGGATTTGTTCCGGAGATTGAAACGGGACCGCCGCTACCCACTCCGCTACCGCTGCCGATGACAATGCCATCAAATGCTGAGCCGTTAGAGACCAAATACATGCCAGTCGGCGCGCTGGCCGACCCGGCGGCGAGTTTCTGCATAGCAGTGCTGCCGTTAATCGGTGAGCTTGAGTTCGGAGTGACCTGAACGCTACCAGTGCCAATGTTTACAAGCCAGATATCGCACCCGCTGGCGAACGTTACGGGGTTGCCAATTCCAGCCTGCGGAAGCGCAACGTTCATCGTAGACGTCTCCTTGTAGATCACCATCCCCCCGCAATCGAGGTTTGTGATCGTGTCATTGCCGGAAGTGACAAAGCGGGGATTACGGTTGTTATTGATCTGCAACGCGCCCGTAGCCGTGTCGATAAGTGGCATAGTTCCCAGCCCGTCTTCAAAACTCGTATTTGAGTAGGGCGTGCTCAGAGGGGTGCACCCTCCGGAGACGATCTGTCCGCCAGTCACGGTGCATTTGTAGATCGCGTATGAATTGCTCGGAGGAGCGGAAATGCCGGAATTAACCTGGCATCCGGAACATCCATAGCTGTTTGTTGAAGCTTTCCCAACCTGGATCGTGTTGCTTCCGGGAACACCGTATATGAAGAGCGTATCTGCGGCGGTTCCCGTTCCTGGAGTTACTGTCGGCGTCGAGATGTATGTATCCAGTTGGTTGTTCGGTGCGAGATAGCATGGTGATCCGGCAGAACAGGACCCGAACGTCACACCACCGCCGCTGTAAGAAGGCGCGAACTGCGAGCTGCTGCTCGCGGCATTCGTCAAACCATTGGTAAGCGTCCAGGCGCCATTGATACAAGCCGAAATGTCACCCTTTTGCGAGCCCGTCGATACGTTAATCACCATGGACGCGGGGTTAGAACACGCCCCGCTGGGGTCGGAGGTGACGGCGACCATAGGTTTAGACCAGGTTCCGGACGAAGCGTCGAACGAGCCGAGCACCTGAAAAATTCCGCTATTGACGCTTTGCCCCACAATGGCTAAAGGTAAAGACAAAGCTGCCGCTAAGACCATCAATTTCATCGTGATTTTGACCTTCAAAAGAATCGGTAAGAGACTAAGACTGAGAGAAAGACCTGACCAAAGCCGAGCAGAACTGACGGCTGCTCGCGCTAGTTACTCCGCTCAAAGAATAAATGTGGGCTCTCCTACGCCCACAGACTTTCAGGCGTAATTTGCTGAGCCAGCGTTAAATAGGCTTTTTGGAGTTTTTGTGATTGGGCTTCAATCCGGATACTTCGCACTGACGATACGGATGTCGTGGTCGGTAAATTTGTGATGACCGCCGGGAAGCTCGATCTTAGCCATGTGACAAGCGACGCAGTTTTTAGTTGCAACTTTACAGGGCTTAGCTTCGGGCTTCCCGCCGCCGTGACAGGCCTGGCATTTTGCATCGTAGTTGGCGGCGACGTGGTCCACTTCGCGATGCGGATCGTGACAGGCCAGGCAACTGATCCGCTTGTCGTCCGCGTCATAACATTTGCTGTTTGCCAGCCGGTAAGGCTGGAACCGCACATTGGCTGTGCCGTGCGGCCCGTTCATGGCGATTTGCGCCCAGGTGCGGTGGCATTGGCCGCAAAAGTTTGAGGTCTCTTCCGTTGTCATCGCTGACAACTTCTTCATGGCAAACAGAGTCGCGTCGCCTTTCTTCAGTCCCTCCAAGTGATGCTCGGCGGGTCCGTGACAACGTTCGCATTGCACACCGGGCGTCATCGAGTTCAGCGTGACTTTCCCGTTCGAAGCGCCATTCGTGCTGTGACAGCCGAAACACAGAGCGGCTTCGCGCGGACCCATATAGCGTCCAGCCGCCTCCAAAATCGTTGTGGGGTGCAGCTTTTGCGCACCCATGGTCATGTCCAGCGCTTGCGGTTCGCGGTAAAAACTCACGCGACTTTCATAAAAGGCGCCGTCTTTCTCGAAGACATAGGTCTGTCCCGCCGCGCCAAGGCCGAAAGCCCAGCCGAGAGGAGTGGAGAAGCTTTGAACGCCGTCAGTGACGGTGTAGATACTTTGATCGCCTTTCCGTTCGATGCGGTAAGAATAAGATCCTAGTTTGGCGGTCAGCAGCGGGTGTGCTCGCAGAATCGTGCATTCGGCGACGGTTTCCATGGCGTGCGCCATTGAAGTCGCGGGATGAAATTGCGCTTGGGCCTTATGGCACGTGGCGCAGTTTCTTACTTCGCGGAACTGTATAGGAGCGTGGATTTCCGTGGGCTGCTCGGGTGATTGACCGTAAAGGGCGGCGGCAACAAAAAAAGCCGCCAATGCGGTTCTCTGCCGCTTCATTTCTCTTCCGGCTTGGTGCGCTCTTCGGCCGCGGCGTTCTCATCGAATGTTTTGCGCAGCTTCAAGAACTCTTGGCGTTCGTGCTCGGCGTCTTCCTTACGTCCAGCCTTACGATAGGCGGCGGCGAGAAAGAAGTGTACCTGCGGGCTGCCGGGCTCCAGCCGTGCCGCTGTCTCCAACTCCTTGGTCCCCTGCTGGAGATTCGCGCCACTCTCCATTAGAATTCGTCCTAATACGGCGTGCGCCGCGAATGAATCGCGCGAAGCCTCGACGGCGCGTTGGGCGTACGGCAACCCGTCCTTATAATCCTGCCGCTGCGCGTATTCTCCGGCCATAGTCACAAGGGTAGGAACGTGGTTGGGAGTCAGAATCAGCTCCTGTTTGAATTGCTCCAAGGCTTGATCCGCATCGCTATATAGAAGAAACGTGCCGTATAAATAATGGATGTTCGGCTGTTTTGGATATTTTTCGAGAAGCCTCTTGAATTCGCTTTGTGCTTCGCTCATACGCAGCGCAGTGGCATCGAACATGGCGCGACCGACGTCCATTACAAGCTCATGGTCCGTTGGCGGAACCTCGGCGGGCAATAAGGGCTTACGAAGCGCGGCAATTCCCATGGCCTGCACGTAATCGGGCGTATCCTTTCCATGCTGGGAAAATTCAGCCAGTAACTTCAGGGCTTCTTCATAGCGCTCGTACCGGGTAAGTAGAAGGCCCAGGTGATAAGTGGTTACATCGGAAATTTCTTCGCTCTGGCCGAGGCCCAAGCTATGCGCTTTCTGTAAGTGCCGGAGGGCTTCGGGATATTGCTTCGTTTCGAATTCGCATAAACCAAGCATGGCCCACGCTACGGCGATATTCGGATTCGTTACTGTTAAATGCCGGAACGCATCGCGGCCTTCGACATAGCGGTCGAGCTGGTAATTAAGCATGCCCAACGTCCACCAACCCTCCTCCCAGGAAGGTTTGATGCGAAGCGCTTGGCTGTAAAGGCGGATGGCGTCGTCAATGCGATGGGCTTGCGCGGCAACTTTGGCTTCGGCGGCGATTTTGTCGAAGCTGGATATCGCGGAGGCGGGGTGATTGGGCTGCTGCGCTGAAGCAACGAAGCAGAAACAGATCAGGAGAGCCAAAGCCAGCA
>DAISJE010000012.1:10195-20035 GCA_036821665.1 Bryobacteraceae bacterium
GATCGCCGCGGGACTTGTCTTTTTGCCGGTAATAAATGGTAGCGAGAGTCACGTGCGCTTCAAGGAATGTAGGCGCCTCTTTGACAATCGATTCTAGTTCGGTCCGGGCTTGCTCTTCCTTACCCTGCGCGAATTCTATGGATGCGATCTCGAATCTCGCCGAGAGATCGCCCGGTCGTACTTCAAGAGCATGTTGCAGATACGGCAGCGCGCGATCGTATTCCTGATCGATGCGAAGCAGGACGCCAAGCCGCAAGTTAGCATCGAAGTTGTTCGGATCGTGCTCCAGCTCTTTCTCGAATGCCTGCCGTCCTCCGACCGGGTCGCCCGTATAGAGCAAAGCGAGCCCGTAATAGGAATAAACATCCGGTAAGTTCGGATTCATGTCGACGGCCTTCTTGATATCGCTCAGCGCTCCCCGATAATCATGGCCAATAAATTTCGCCGTACCCATCAGCAGCCGTACTTCCGCGGAATCGCCGCGGCTTGTAATTTGATTAATTACTATCTGCGCCTCGGTGGCCTTGCCCTCGCGCGCCAACGCGGTGCCTAAGAGATAGGCCATGCCGAGGTCGCCCGGGTTAGCCCGGTGCATAGGGCTGAGGAGGTCGATTACGTTCTTGTTGCGTCCGAGCCGCAGATTGCAATCGGCCAGCAGCAATACCGCTTGTACATTTGCTGTATCGGCGCTGCGCACCTTCTGCAGTTCCTGTACGGCTTGATCAAAATTTGCCGCTTTGTAATACGCAAGCGCCAGGTTCAGGCGAACTGCCGGGTCGGGCTTCTTGTCCAGCGCGCGTTTGTATTCGACAATCGCGTCCGCGTAGTGGCCCGTGCCCACCAACGCCGCGGCCAGATTCGAGCGAACCTCCGGGACATTCGGGTACATATCGAGAAACATCTCGTAATCCCGAATGGCTTCCGGGAGCTTGCCCTGCTTTTGCAGCGAGATCGCTTCTTTCAATAAATCCTGCGGCGGCTGACTGCTTTGGCCATACAAAAGGCCGGCGGTTACAGCGGCCGCTGCGAGACGGTACATCACAATTGCGTTCTATCCTAGCAAGTTCAATGCGGGCAGTGAACCACCCACCGTCACGGTAAAACCGTGCGCCACAATTGGGCTACTTCCCTTCGTCTTCGACCGCAACTGCATACACAGACGCGTAATTGACGACGGGCTCAAACGACAAGATGAGTTTCCCTTGCGCATTCGGCTTCAAATGGTGGAAGGTCTTCGTCATCGCACGAAGCCGGCCCACCTGCTGATAGATATCCAGGTTTTCGGCCAACCGCACTCCATTGCAATTCACATTGAAAATCCGGTTGCCGACGCCCGAACCGGCTGGAGCTTGCGGGCCGCCCCAATAGGCCTCCGCGAAATGCAGAGTCACCGCATAAGAATCCCTTGTGTCAGCGGGAATCGCGTAGCTGAAGTTGCCGTACCGTTCGCCCGCGTACAAGTCCGGATCGGGAGTTCCGGTTACATCATCCTTGTGGATGGACAACTGGCCGCCGCTATAAAAAGTGTCCGGCATCCAGAATTTTCCTTCCTGGTCGGTGTACGACGTTCGTTGCGCGACCAGACGAATCGGGAGCTGGCGGTCGGGTAGGCCCGGCAAGATCTCAATTGCGTTAACGATGGGCTGCCCACGCTCACTGATGAATTCCAGGTGGAGTTTTCCATCGGAACCGGGGTGAATGTCCCGGAACACGCGTTCGTCCGCGATATTCGGTCCCATGGCGTCCGCAAGGACATCGAAATTGTCCATCAACATCTGCCCGTTCAACTTGACCATGAAGGTCCGGCTATTCTCGCCGCCACCCGTAGTCATGCCGGGTCCGTAAAGAGTCTCGACAAAAAATAAGTGCAGTTCGTAGGAGCCGGGCTCGAGCGGAATGTTGTAGGAGAACTCGCCCGTCCTGATGTTTTGGAACAACATCGGGTCGTCGGTGCGCCACAGAAACTCGTGTGGAGAAACTGCGGGGCGACCGCCGTCGAAATAGCGGTCGCATTGCCAGATATGTCCAATCGGGTCTGTGTGACCGCGCCCCGTACAGCCGGCCAAAATGCGCACACCGCCGGTCGTCATGGCGCCGGCCACCACGGTGCGCGAGGGCGCCAGCCCGCTTCCAGCCGCGCGAGGAGAAGCGGCGGCCGGCTGGATGACAAATCTCCAGGACGATACCGCCGCCAAGCCTAACCCGGCCACAATCGCCAGATAAATCCAGCGCCGTTTCTTGGGCAGGTGCGCTTCGGGCTCCGTGGAAACCGCGGACGCAACCGAGGGCGTTCCGGCCCCCGGCGAAAGCGAATTGTCCGATTCGAGACGCCGTTCAGCTTTGACGGCTTGCGTCGCCGAAGCAGAACGGGAACGCGTAAATACGGGTACGTATGTCCCCGGATGAAGGGCGATCTTAATCTCGTGGTGAGAACCTTCCGCCGCGTAATACTCCTTTAGTTTCTTGCGAAGACGATGCGCCTCGACCCGCGCAATTGCATCCTGGCTCGGGTCGAAATCGGCCGGCCGGCCAAGGACCTCAGTCGCAATGTTGTATTCCTTGATCTGCTCGGCTTCACCGTCCAGATACTTTTGGCACAAATAACCGAGCAGCCTGGCAAGCCGCGGCGACCGCGCGAAGCGCTCGGACGCAAGAACCGCGTCGACCTCGATGCGCTCCGCCTCCGAGGCGATGGCGCTGTGATTCCCCATAGAAGTAACGTAAGTCTTATATCACAAGACGGCCAAAAAAGAGCTGTGCAAAAAGACTTAACGGTTACAGCCTGTTTGTCCAGAGTACGCCCCGTACGCAATAGAAAAGTAAATACTTGAACGGTGTAAACGCTATCAGTATTTACCTTTTAACGTAACAGCAGTAACCTAACGCGTCCTCCAACTTTCGATCTATACTCCCTTCCAACCATCCCTGATCGGGGAAAAAGCTAGAGGTCTTATGTTAAAAGCGCTTAAACGGGTCCAAGTAGCCGCACTACCGGTTTGCATTCTGCTTCTCTCAGCCGCCGTTTCTCATGCTCAAAGCACAAATGGCAGCCTCACCGGAACCGTCGATGACGCATCTGGGGCCGTGATTCCGGGAGCGACGGTCGTATTGAAGAACATCAACAGCGGCGATGAACGGCGAACCGTCACTAATAATGATGGATTCTTCTCCATCAATGCCGTTCCGCCTGGCGATTACACCGTGTCGGTCGAAGCCAAAGGATTTCAACGGCTGGAACGGACGGGCGTTCACTTCGACGCCGGCGACCGGCGCAATCTGTCGAACCTCGCAATGCAGGTGGGCACTTCTACCGAAACGGTAATGGTCACGGCGACACCCGACTCGATCACGCCTGTGGATTCCGGCGAGAAATCGATGGTCATCAGCTCCAAATTGATCCAGAACGTACAGATCCAGGGCCAGAATGCGGCGGAGTTTATCAAGATTCTTCCCGGGTTTTCTCAGACCGGATCGCTGACGCCATCTGCTTACAACGGACAACAGCAGAGTACCGGCGGCGGACCGGTTGGAAGTTTTTCCGCCAATGGCCTTCGCACCGCAGCGCTGGATATTACCTCCGACGGAGCGCATATTGTCGATCCGGGCTGTAACTGCGGGCAGGCGGTCAACACGCAGGCCGATATGACCCAGGAACTGAAGGTGCTGACTTCGAATTTCGGCGCCGATAATGCGAAGGGGCCGGTGGTGATTTCAGCGGTCGGCAAGTCGGGCGGCAGCCAGTTTCATGGCGAAGCTTACATATACGCGCGTAACAACACTTTTGACGCGAACAACGCCTACGACAATTCGCTGGGCTACTATGCCGACGGTACGAAGATCGGGCCGAAGCCAAATACTTACTTCTATTACCCGGGCGGCAACATTGGCGGTCCGGTGCTGATTCCCGGCACGCACTTTAATCACAATCGCGACAAGCTGTTCTTCTTCTTTGCGTACGAATATTACAAACAGCAGGTGCAGGATCCGAGCCACGACGTGTTCACGTCGTTTGTGCCGACTGCCGAAATGCGAGCGGGCAACTTCACGCAATCTTACCTGAACAGCGTCACGGCTGCGAATTCGGGTGGAGCGATCACCGGCGCCGCGACCAGTGGCCCGTTCGGAACCAAGACCGGTCAGATTCCCGCCAGTTCAATCAATCCCATCGGTTTGGCGATGATGAATCTCTACCCCTTGCCGAACACCAGCGCGTTTTCAAATGCAGGCGGATACAACTACATCTTCGCAACGACGCACTCCGATAACCAGTACCAGATCCGCCCGCGCATCGACTGGAGCATCAACGACAATACGAAGTTATTTGTCAGTTACAACATGCAGCGGGAGTTGAATCACAATAACAGCACCGAGTGGTGGGGTACTAATCCGACTGTGCCGTATCCGTCGCCACTTCAGGAAGGGAACTCTTCCGATTCGATCTCGGCGAACCTGACGAAAGTATTTACCCCGTCGCTGACGAACGAGTTCATTTTTACCTACACCAATCTGGATGTGCCGAACACATTTGTTAATCCAGACAAGGTGGATCCGGCCAAAGCAGGGATCAACATACCCTATTTATTTAAAAATCAGCCACACACGGTTCTGCCGGTTATGACGGGTTGGAGCGATGGAGTAGCGAATATGCTGAATCCGAGCGGATTCCAGGCAGCGAATGGCAACCTGTATGCCAATAAGTGGCTGCCCACCATCGCCGATAACGTTTCCTGGCTGAAGGGTACGCACACCATGAAGTTCGGCTTCTATTGGGAACACACGAAGAACGAACAGCCGAGCGATAGCTATCAGAACGGTGAATTTCAATTCGCGAACTGGAACCAGGGCAGTACCGGAAATGCGTATGCCGACATGCTGACCGGCATTATCACCGGTTACAACGAATCGAATTACGATTACATTCTGCCGATGCACTACACGTCGATCGCGTTCTTCGGAATGGATTCCTGGAAGGTCAATCGCCGCCTGACCTTGGATTACGGCTTGCGTTTCGATCATTTGGGGCCCTGGACCGAAGACAACGGAACCGGCGCTGCGGTGTTTGTGCCGAGCCTTTATGACCCGAACGGTTCGGCGTCCGATCTGACCGGATTTACGTGGCACAAGCGTGATCCCTCGATTCCCAACTCCGGTACCGGATCGCGAGCCTTCTTCTATAACCCGCGGTTGGGCTTTGCCTGGGATATTTTCGGAACCGGCAAAACCGTGATGCGCGGCGGCATTGGTTGGTATCGCTATCATGACGAGCAAAACGTTCAGGCGAGCGGATTTGGCACATCGGCCGGATCGTTTACCTACGCGGTGCCCAATCCGGCAAACAATCAGCCGTTAACTTTTGCCATGCTGGCAGGATTGACACCGGGCAGCGCGGTCCCCGGCACAAATTCGCTGGATCCGAGCGACGACCAGCAGCCGGAAACGCGCAGTTACAGTTTCACAATTTCGCAGCGCATGCCCGGATCATCGCTGTTCGAAATCTCCTACGTTGGCAATGAAGCCAGGTACCTCAACAATTGGAATAACAACTACGGGAACCTGAACCAGATTCCGTATGGCACGCTATTCCAATCGCAAAACATCGGCATGTTCGGGACGGCGGGAAATATCAGCAACTCTCCGAATACAACCAGCCTGCAGCCGTACCCGCTTTACGGGACGATTCATGAGATCATCCACACGCTTTATTCGAATTACAATTCGCTGCAGGCGAGTTGGAATAAGCAAAGCGGGCGCGTGAATTACCTGGTGAATTACACGTTCAGCAAGTCGCTAGGTATTCTTGGCGAGGGCGGCAACAACGGCGTGGGTGATCCGACCACTCTCGCGAACAACTATGGCCCGCTGCCGAATGACCGAACACAGGTATTTAACGCGGCGTATATCATCCAATTACCGGATCCGATCCACTCGAATAAGTTTTTGAAGGGCGTAGTAAACGGCTGGCAGATCTCGGGCGTCACACAGATCCAAAGCGGTTCGCCGTTGCAGGGTCAAGTCAGCTCGAACTTCAACATGAGCGGCAGTTTGCTGCCGGGTACAACTCTTCCCAACGGAATCGATGTCGGCGGAGTGGGATTGAGCAGCGATATTATTACAGGCAGTCCCACGATCAGCGCGCAGCCTATTCTTACTTGCGATCCGCGCAAGGGTTTGGCTACCAACCAGTTCGTCAATGGCAACTGCTTTGCACCCCCGTCGCCGGGAAATAACGGCGCGTTTATCATGCCTTACCTGAAAACGCCGCCGTTCTGGAACAGCGACTTGTCACTCTTTAAGAATTTCCAGATCTCGGAATACAAGAAGCTACAGTTCCGCGTTTCGGCCTATAACTTCATCAACCATCCGCTGACGTCTTTTAATCCGGCTGGCGGCGATTCGAATTTGAATCTAACGTTTGATTCAACCGGCAAGCTGGCGAACAAGAGCTTCGGGTATGCCAATTATCTGTACGGCGCGAGAAGTATACAGTTCGTCTTGAAGTTTTACTTCTGATGCAGGTGGGCCGGCTACGAGGCTAATGTTACTTGGTTTTCCCGGGCCCGGACACATTTTGTGGGGCAGGATGAGATCCTGCGCGGCGGTTGGTTACCGCCGCCTATCTTAAAAGAGAAAAGAGGCGCTTCAGGCGAATCGGCCGCAGGGTGTCAACTTCCGTTGACCGACGCGCCCCACATCACTCCGAACCGGTCTAGCTGCGGAAGCCGAGCTTCTCGCCTTCGAAACGGGCATCTTTGCCGGACTCGCGGACGAGGGCAACTACGGTCACGATGATCTGTGCGGCGAAGAGGATTAACCAGAAGCTCATGCCCTGGTATTCGCACGCGCCGCGCCAGCAGCTAAGCTGTTGAAAAGATTGAATCGCAAGCGGCGGATTCACGAAGCGCCTTCAATTTGAAACGCGGCTTCGTTTCATTTTGGAAAAAAGCGGACCATTTTGAACTCATAGGACAGCCGCCGGCCTCTCCCGATTTGCGAGAATGAAGTTAGTTGCTGAAAAGCGGGACTGAGTCCCGCGCGGGCCGTGGCCCACCCTCCCATGCCGGGTCAGCCGTATCTGTGTGAATAAATTGAGCGAAAAACGGAATGGCAGCATCCTCAAGTTGCCATTCGGACTGACGTTTGAGGACCTGTATCAGCGCGACGGGCTGCTGAAACTCGATTCCATCTTTATGGAAGAGTTACGTCAAGCGGAGCCCGGCCTGTATGAACGTTTGTTGGAGGCGCGGCGCACACCTCCCGCTGCGCATACCAAAGCCGGTTCCGAGCTGATGCTCGCGCTTGCGCCGCATGTGGAAGATTTCATCGGCCATCTGTTCGGTATCGAGAAAGAGCTGCTGGAATTGCAAACGCGCCATTCCGAGCTTGCGCCGCTGTACTCGGTAAAGCGGCGGTTCGTCCAGCGCAGGGCAATTACCGGATACACCCCGGAACGTGCGGCTGAAATTGACGGGTTAGCGGTGGGCGCGGAACTCGAGGCGCTCATGGAGGAGCCGCTCACCGAACTCGGATTCGCTCGTCACGTCGCGCGCTGGTTGGAAGCCGAAAAGGAGCATGAGGGTCCGCTTTACCTGGCGGCGCAGTATGCCGCTTGGGCGACGCTTGCTCCCGCCGGGAAGGTGAAACATGGACACGGTGTTCTGTTTAAAACGCCGCACAAGCTCGACTACCATCATCTGATTCCGTTGCAGGCTGCACATGACGACGGGCTGGTGCGTCTGGAACTGAGCCCGGATCACTGGCGGCACCGCGAAGGCTTTCAGCTTACGGATGCAGGAACGAATCTGACGGGCGCTCTTGACCAGGCGCATTACTGCATTAAATGCCATAACCAGGGAAAAGACAGCTGCTCGACTGGTCTGAAGGAAAAGAACGGCGCCTATAAATCGAGCGTGTTTGGAGTGACGCTCGCGGGTTGCCCGCTTGACGAGAAAATCTCCGAGATGAATGCCGCGAAGGGCGATGGGCATCCCATTAGCGCCTTGGCGATTGTCGTTATCGATAATCCTATGACGGCTGGCACGGGGCATCGTATCTGCAATGACTGCATGAAGTCCTGCATTTTTCAAAAGCAGGACCCCGTGGACATCCCGCAGGTGGAGACGCGGACGCTGAAGGATGTGCTGGAACTGCCGTGGGGATTCGAGATCTATAGTCTGCTCACGCGCTGGAATCCGCTGAATTTCGCAAGACCATATCCGAAAGCGCCCACCGGATACAAAGTGCTCGTAGTTGGCTTAGGGCCCGCCGGTTTCACCCTATCTCATCATTTGATGAACGATGGGCACACGGTGGTGGCCGTAGATGGTCTGAAGATTGAACCACTGCCGGAAGAGATTTCGGGGACGAATCCATTCGGACAGCGCGTGGCTATGCGCCCTCTGCGCGATATCGCCGATATTTACGAACGCCTGGATGAGCGCGTAATGGCCGGATTCGGCGGCGTGGCTGAATACGGCATTACGGTTCGCTGGAACAAGAACTTTTTGAAGGTAATCCGGCTGTTGCTGGAACGGCGTAGAGAATTCGCCATGTTTGGCGGCGTGCGCTTCGGCGGCACGATGACCGTAGATAGCGCATTCGAGATGGGTTTCGATCACATCGCACTGTGCGCGGGCGCGGGCCGGCCGACCGTCATTCCTATGAAGAATGGTTTGGTGCGCGGGGTGCGGCAGGCATCCGATTTCCTGATGGCTTTGCAGCTAACCGGAGCGGCGAAGTCGGAATCGCTTGCGAACTTGCAGATCCGCATGCCGATTGCGGTGATCGGCGGTGGACTGACGGCAATTGATACGGCGACGGAGTCGCTGGCGTATTACGTCGTTCAGGTTGAGAAGTTCCTGAAGCGTTATGAGGTGCTTACCGAAGAACTGGGCAAGCGCGAAGTTGAGGCTTCATGGAAGAACGATGAGGCCGAAATCGCGCACGAATTTCTGGCGCACGCCCGAGCGATACGAGCCGAGAAAGCGGCCGCCGCGCGCGAGGGCCGGACACTGAACCTGATCGAGTTACTCGATTCCTGGGGCGGAGTTACTATCGCGTATCGCCGCAGGCTGATCGATTCGCCGAGCTACACGTTGAATCACGAAGAAGTTGCGAAGGCGCTTGAAGAAGGCGTCCGTTTTGCCGAGTGTCTTGCACCTGAGGAAGTGGAAGTAGACGCGTTCGGAAGCGCGAAGGCGCTGCGTTTGGAAAAGCAGCAACTGGATGAGGCGACTGGAAAGCTAAAGCCCACAGGCGAAAAAATTGTATTGCCCGCGCGCACGATTCTGGTCGCGGCCGGCACGCAGCCAAACACTGTGCTGGCGCGCGAAGACGAGCATAACTTTACGTTGGACGGCCGGTATTTCCAGGCGTTCGACGAAGAAGGCCATCCGGTGAAACCGGAGCGGCTGGCGAAACCGGCTGCGCCTTATGTGTTGGTATCGCACCGGTCGGATGGACGCGCCATCAGCTTTTTCGGCGATTTGCATCCTTCGTTTTCAGGCAACGTCGTCAAGGCAATGGGCAGCGCGAAACAGGGTTACCCGGTGTTATCGCGCATGCTGGCGAGGCGTGCGCCGGAAGAACCCACACCGCAATCGCTGATTGCGCAGTTAAACGACGAACTGCGGCCCGTGGTGCAAAACGTCGTCCGGTTGACTCCGACAATTCTGGAGATCGTTGTGCGTGCGCCGATCGCAGCCCGAGCCTTCCATCCGGGGCAGTTCTACCGGCTGCAAAATTACGAGTCTCTCGCGATGCGGACCGAAGGTACCACGCTGGCGATGAAAGGGCTTGCGCTGACCGGCGCCTGGGTTGATGAGGAGAAAGGACTGCTTTCGA
>DAISJE010000013.1:0-19904 GCA_036821665.1 Bryobacteraceae bacterium
TGCGCTTCATCTTGACCCGCCTCCGCCCAGCACGAACGGGTATGCTGCGGATGGGTGTGAGGCTCTTCCTCACGATCTGGCTGAGGCCGTCTTGAAATTCCGCCAGTCTCAGACCGCGCGGAATTGGTTCGGCGACGAATTTGTGGATCATTTCGCCGAAACGCGCGTTTGGGAGATCCGTCAATTCGGGCGGCATGTTACCGATTGGGAACTCTCGCGCTATTTTGAAGCCATTTGACGACATGTCTCAAGCGACGTTTTCCTTTCCGACCACGGTGTTGTACGGCGGCGGTACCGTTAGCCGTTTACCGGATGAGTTGCATTGCCGGCAGATGCGGGCGCCGCTCATTGTTACAGACCGAGGTCTACTCTCGACTGAAGTTATAAAGCGTGTTCAGAAACTCGTGCCGGATGCGGAGATTTACTCCGATGTCGATCCGAACCCAACTGAACCCAACGTTCTCGACGGCGTAGCCTTTTATAAATCGCATGGATGCGATAGCCTCGTCGTTGTAGGCGGCGGATCTGCCATCGATGCAGCAAAAGCCATCCGCTTAAAGATCACGCACCCGCTCGATCTTGCAGAGTATGACGATAATATCGGCGGTTCAGCAAAGATCACCGCCAATCTCCCGCCGTTCATTGCAATACCTACGACCGCGGGCACAGGTAGTGAAGTTGGCCGTTCAACCGTAATTACGATTGAGAAAACGAATCGCAAGACGGTGATCTTCAGCCCGCGTCTGATACCCGATTTAGCCATTGCCGATCCCGAACTTACAGCGAGCATGCCGCCGGCCATCACGGCCGGTACAGGAATGGACGCGTTTACTCATAACGTTGAGGCTTTTCTGGCAAATGGGTTTCAGCCCATCTGTGATGCGATTGCTCTTGGCGGTGCGAAGTTGGCTTATCAGCATCTTCCGCGCGTTATGGAAAATCCGAACGATGTTGAGTCGCGCGGCGAGATGATGGTCGCGGCCATGATGGGCGCCATCGCGTTTCAGAAGGGCCTCGGTGCGGTTCACTCGCTCGCGCATCCGCTTTCTACCGAATTCGGAATGCATCATGGCACCAGTAATGCGGTGCTGTTGCCTGTGGTTCTCGAATTTAACCGCTCCGCGGTCCCCGGCCGGTTTAGCGAACTGGCACACCAGCTTGGAAAAGATGTGGCAGCCTGCACGCGTGAACTAAATGAAATCTGCCGCATTGCGCCGCGGCTTCGCGATTATGGCATTCCGGAAGAAGCTCTTTCGGGACTTGCACAAAAAGCGATTCAAGACGGCTGCCATCTCTCAAATCCCAGGCCGTGTACCGTTGATACCTTGCTGTCGCTTTATCGGCAGGCCTGGTGATGGAATAAGAGACCGCTTGCTGACGGCCTGTGAAAAAATTGGCGGGACAGATGGCCACACCGAGAGGAGTGATGATCCGGAAAAATCGGGGGACACGCCTGCTGATCGGACGATGTGGCAACTCGGATGCCAGCCCGGAGTATCCCCGATTTTTTTATGTCACAGCGACAATGAAGATTAGCAATGTCGCGCTTCGAATGGATGGTTGCCCTCCGCTATCTCCGCGCCAAGCGAAAGCAGACTGTCATTTCTGTCATAACCGTGATCTCCATCCTCGGCGTTGCCGCCGGAGTGGCCGCGCTCATTATTGCGCTCGCAATCAATAACGGCTTTCAAAGTACTCTGGAAGCGAGCCTCCTCAGCGCCACAGCGCACGTCAACATTCTGGAGCGCAATCCAGCGTTTGGTATCGAAAACTGGGAACAGCTTCTTCCCAAGCTTCGCCGCCTCCCGCACGTTGTTGCTGCTACGCCTGGCCTATACGGTCAGATTGCCTTAAAAGGTCCGCTTGTGGGCTCGGGCGCGGTTTTGAAGGGGATTCCTCTTGGTCACGGGGCACCGGTGCCGCAAATGTTGCAACATTTAAAATCCGGCTCGCTCGCGGCCTTCGATACCCCGCAGGGCAAGTATGGAATCGTGCTGGGATCGCGTCTCGCTGAGCAGGCTGGAGTAGTTCTACACAGCCCCGTTACAGTTATCAGCTATCAAGGGCAGCTTACGCCTATTGGCGTGGTGCCCAGTCTTTTTCATTTTCGTGTCGATGGGATTTTCGAATCGGGTTTGTATGATCTTGATTCCACCTGGGCCTTTACGTCGCTGTCATCCGCTCAGCGCGTGCTGGATCTAAACGATGTGGTGAATACCATCGAATTGCGGCTGGATGATATCTTCGATGCACCGCAGGTCGCGCGGCAGGCCGAACAGATTATCGGTCCCAAACTCATGGCCTCTACGTGGATGGATCAGAATCGTTCTTTGTTAAATGCTCTAAAGCTGGAGAAGATCGTAAGCATTATCACCGTCAGTCTTATCGAGCTCATAGCCGCACTCAATATTTTGGTCGTTCTGGTTATGCTCGTGATGGAGAAGCATCGCGATATCGCCATTCTGATGTCTATGGGAACTCGACGCCAACAAATTCAACGTATCTTCGTGCTGCAGGGGCTTATCATCGGCGCGCTTGGATCGTGTATCGGCCTTGCGCTCGGCTACGCGGTTTCTATCCTTTTCGATCATTACCGCTGGCTCAGGCTCGATGAGCAGCTTTACTCGATCAGCTATGTGCCCTTTCAGAGTCATTGGACCGACGCTATTTGGGTGGCCGCTCTCGCTCTGCTGACAAGTTTTATCGCCACACTGCACCCGTCGCGGACTGCCTCGCGCATCGCGCCGGCCGAGTCTCTCCGTTACGAATAGCCGATGACCCCGCGTTTTTCGAAATTCCGCCGTTATGAAGCTATTGTGCTGCTTGTCGCGGCCATCACGTTTTTTGGATGTAGCGTCAGCCCTCCCTCACTAATGGACGATGTCGATTCCGTCCAAGCCAGTATCGCCCGAACCATGCTCCACACCGGCGATTGGGTCACGCCGCACCTTGACGGAATTAAGTATTTCGAAAAGCCGCCTCTTAAGTATTGGCTGATCGCAATCTTCTTTAAATTATTCGGTGTTCACGACTACATCGCGCGGCTGCCCGAAGCCATTCTTGACGTTCTTCTCTGCTGGTTGACATTCCGAATCGGCGTTTGGGCTTTCGGTAATCGCGCGGGACTGTATGCCGGCCTGGCGATCTCAACCTGTCTGGGGCTTTTCCTTTTCACTCGAGTTCTTATCTCCGACTCGCAGCTCACGCTTACGATCGCGCTGGCCATGTGGTCGTTTCTTAGAACAGTTGATCCGGAAGAGCCGCACCCGCGTCGCTGGGGTCTGTTGGCATGGGCCAGCATCGGCGTGGGGCTCCTCTTTAAGGGATTAATCGGGGCGTTATTCCCATTTGCTTCGGCTTTTATCTACCTGCTCTTCACTCGGCAGCTACTGCGAAGAGAAATCTGGCATCGCCTGGTGCCCGGGTGGGGCATTCTCGTTCTATTGGCGATCGCCGCTCCTTGGCATATTCTGGCCACGTTGCGTAATCCGCCTTATTGGTATTTCAGCCTCCAGAGTGGTCCCGGCGAATATCATGGCTTCTTCTGGTTCTACTTTTTCAACGAGCACATTCTTCGCTTCTTAAATCGCCGTTATCCGCGTGACTACAACACTGTTCCGCGCCTCTATTTCTGGCTCCTCAATCTGCTCTGGCTATTTCCGTGGAGCGTCTACTTTCCAAACCTGTTTCGCTTGAGCTATCGCGGTTCCGATCGCGCTTCGCGAACGCGGCTCCTTGCCCTGTGTTGGATCGGCTTTCTGATGGTTTTCTTCAGCTTTTCGACCACGCAGGAGTATTACTCGATGCCCATTTATCCGGCATTGGCCCTCCTTTTGGGCTGCGGGATGGCATCTTCCGAACCGGCATTCCGCGCCTGGCTTAAGCGGGGCGATGCAGTGCTCGGCACTCTGTGTGGTCTTGCCTCGGCTGCGATTATTTACATTCTCCTGCATGTCTGGAACTTGCCAACGCCGGGCGACATTTCGGATGCACTGCAGGAACAGAGCGAATCCGCTTATACTTTATCTCTCGGTCACCTGGGCGATCTAACCCTTCACTCTTTTGCCTATTTACGCCCGCCTCTCATCCTTGCTTTAATTGCTTTTCTTGTCGGTCTTGCCGGTCTCCTTTTTTTCCGCCGTGGCCGCCGATATGTCGCCATCGCTGTCATGATGGTGATCTTTTTTCAGGCGGCTCGGCTGGCATTGGTGACATTCGATCCATACCTGTCTTCACGGCCGCTCGCGAATGCGTTACTGAAGTCGCCCCCAGGACAACTCATTGCCGACGACCAGTACTACACATTTTCGTCTGTCTTCTTTTACGCAAACACTAAAGAATATCTTCACAATGGGCGTGTAAACAATTTAGAATACGGGTCTTATTCGCCGGATGCCCCAGACGTCTTCATTGATGACACCCAGCTTGCCCGGATGTGGCACGAACCCAAGCGTTACTATCTGCTCGTCACCGGAACTGCTCTCCCCAGAATCGAGGGGGTGATTGGGAAGGGCAGCTTCACCGTAGTAAAGGAGAGCGGAGGCAAGTATCTGTTGGTGAATTCCCCGCGATCTAGTCCGACCGCGTGAATGCATCAGCAGGGCTTACCATGGAGGGGTGAAGCGAATAGTATTCATCAGCATCGCCGCCGTTCTCGTTGCCGGCCTGTTGACGATCGACTACAAGGGATATCAAAGCCTCAAGGCAATGAAATCCGAGATTGTAGCGCTCACCGCGCAGGTAAATCAGGCCACCGAGCTGGCGCAGCGTGAATCTGCTGCGACACTCGCTGCCAGCCATAGAGCTGAAGAAGCGGCAGCACAAGCTGAGATCGCCTCGGGCGCTCGTAAGCAAGCAGAGCAACAGCGCGATCAAGCGGAAACCGGCCGCGCCCAAGCGCAGACGGAAGCGCAGCAGGCAACCAACCAAGCCCGGCAGGCAAACGAAGATGCCCAGCGCGCCCGCGATGAAGTGGTGCAAATGCGTCTGGAGCGCGAAAAAGAGCTCAATCGGATGCAAGAGGCCTTGAACAGCGTCGTAGAAACACATCGGACACCGAACGGCATGGTCATGGTCCTGCCGGATTCCATCTTCCGATTTAATTTCGATAGTGCTGAATTGAATCAGAAGAATCGCGAGCTGCTAAGCCGCATAGCAGGTATTCTTCTTGTTTCAAAAGGCTACGGACTCTCGGTTTATGGCTACACCGATGACGTTGGGAGTACCGAATACAACCAGCAACTATCAGTACGTCGCGCTAAAGCCGTAGAGGATTACCTGGTTCAATCGGGGATTGATCAATCCATCATTAACGTCAAGGGCTACGGCAAGACGAATCCCCTGGTTCCGAGCACTTCCGCGACGGCCCGGGCAAAGAACCGCCGCGTGGAGATCGCCCTTACAGACAGTTCTATTCACTTCATCGGTGAAGCTCCAGGGACGGCGCACTGACATCGACGGCGTACACTGGTTCGGAAGACCGCTCAGAAACGGGTTTGTGAAAAAATTGGCGGGACAGACAGCCGCGCTGGGTGAAAGGATGATCGCGATGGTTTGGAAAAATAGGGGACACGCCTGCTGAATCGGAAACTGCTGCGAGTCGGATTCTAGCCCGGAGTGTCCCCGATTTTTCTAAATGTTTTCACAAACCCAATGGAAATAACTCAAAGCGAGATTGCGCCGGAAACGGTGGTTTTAAAGCTTTCCGGGAAGATCATGTGGGGCGCTGAAAGCGAACAGATCGAAGCCGCCGTTGCCGATCTATTGGCTGAAGGCAAACGCACGATCATCTTCGATATTGCCGGCGTGAGTCGAATCGACAGCACCGGCATTGGCCGCTTCATTGCCTGTTACAACAAAATCGCAGCCGCAGGCGGGAAGATGCGTATGGCCGGAGCGGCCACTTATCTATTCCAGGTTTTTCATATCAGCGGCCTCGATACCGTGTTTCGCTTCTATCCTGACGTGGACGAAGCGTGCAAGGCGATCTAAGCGTTTCATAACTGGTAAGCGAATTCGCGCGCCGGGTCAGCACTCCGCTGCCGCTCTGCCGTAAGATCGCGACCTAGTACGAATAAGGTCACATCATCCAGCTTCGGTGCGGTTCCCCGGAACGCTTTCAGATCGTCACGACACGCAGCGATCAGTGTTTTTGCATTTGCCAGGTCGCGGCCCTGAATTATTTTCTGCAGTCTGCCGGCGGAGTATTCGTCTCCGTATGGGCCAACGGCCTCCGAAACGCCATCCGAATAAAGAACTAATCCGTCGCCGGGCTTGAAATGTAGTTCCGTTACGGTAAACTCTTCGGACGCAAACAGCCCAACCGGGAGATCCGATTGCTCGAACGGTTCGACGGTTCCGTTTCGAACCAGGAGCGGCGGCGGATGTCCGGCGTTAGAGAGTTCCACAGTCCCGTCGGGCATGGCGCGACCACAAACCAAGGTCGCATACTGCGAGGGCAGGGTACTCTCGGCGAATACGCGGCTCGCATGCTTTAGCATGCAGGCAAGCGGCAATTGGACGGATATGAGTGTGCGAAACATCGCGTGGAGATGGGCCATTAACATCGAGGCCGCCATTCCTTTACCAGAGACATCTCCGACCATAAAATACACGCCGGCTTCTCCGGCATCGATCACGTCGCAATAATCGCCGCTAACGACTCCAGCGGCCTCATAGTGATAACAGATGTTCCAGCCGTCGCCTCGAAAGCCTTGGCGAGGCAAGAGCCCTCTCTGCACTTTGGCGGCGAGTTGCAAATCTTCTTCGAGAGCCTCACGTTCTTGCTTGGTCAGGTGATCGAGACAGATGCGCACCAGCGGATCAGCTATTATTCGATCGGCCTCAATCGATTCATGGCAGGATTCGCAAATGCCAAACGAACCATTGTCTATGCGTGCAAGCGCGCCGTCGACTTCTTCAAGGAGTCCTCGCAACTGAGCCGAGTCGTCATGGTGATCGGTGGCGTGTTCTAGCCGGAGTTTCCGGTCCAGAAGCTGCTGGCGCATGAAATTGTTAAGTGTGGCGCCCATAGAACCTCCAGAGACTCTGATTCGCGTTTCCCGTTTGATGCCGGGCCCTTGGACGAAGTTGAAAGAATTATTTACCTATTTCCAACTGCTCCGATCCAGAGCGAGAACTTATCCTGCAATACGGAACTGTTATGAAGGGATCCGACAGTTCAGCGCCGCCTCTTCCGGAAAGGTCGAGATTTAGGCGACAGCCAGACACTGCCGGCTTGCCCAAAAGCCCAATAACACTGGCTCCAGCGGCCAATCAGGAGTGTCGTGGTCCGTTCTTTTCCACTTGCCTTTCTAGGCCTGACTTCAGCATTGTTCTTGCATGCACAAACTCCCACTGTAGGTGGTTGTTCTATTTTTCCTTCTAATAACATTTGGAACATGCGCGTTGATACGTTGCCCGTCGATCCGCATTCGGATGCATACGTTCAAACGCTTGGCGCAACGAATAAAGCGCATTCGGATTTCGGAATGAGTTCTGCGAATGGAATTCCGTTCGCGGTAGTGCCAGGGAATCAACCCAAATTTAACGTTTCGTTTTACTATGACGGGGACAAGGGGCCATACCCGATTCCGCCGAATCCACCGATTGAGGCAGGGAGTGACCATCACCTGCTAGTGATCGACAAGGACAACTGCATACTGTATGAGCTGTTTAATCTGCAGAAACAATCAAATGGGTCATGGCTGGCGGGTTCGGGTGCAATCTTCCCGCTAAATTCAAATCAACTGCGCGCGGCTGGCGATACATCGGCGGACGCGGCGGGTCTTCCCATGTTCCCGGGCCTGGTGCGGTACAACGAAGTGCTGACGGGTCATATTAATCATGCCCTGCGATTTACTGGAATGCCTACCGGAAACCGGTATATTTGGCCGGCCCGTCACTACGCGTCGAGCTACAGCGGCTCCGCTTATCCGCCGATGGGGCAGCGCTTCCGCTTGAAGCAATCCTTCGATATCAGCAAGTACGGGCCTCATATGCAGGTAGTC
Source organism: Bryobacteraceae bacterium (assembly GCA_036821665.1). GTDB lineage: Bacteria > Acidobacteriota > Terriglobia > Bryobacterales > Bryobacteraceae > Bog-105. The sequence goes on from DAISJE010000013.1 coordinate 8,010, forward strand.
CTGACGGCGCTTAAAGAGTATGGCATGATCCTGGCGGATAATGGCGCTTCCTGGTTCGTTTCCGGTGTTCCGAATCCAAATTGGAACGACGATGAAATGCATCAAATGACTTGGCTGGTCGGGGCGGATTTCGAAGCGGTCGACGAATCATCCCTCATGGTAAACGCGAATTCTGCCCAGGCAATCGTCCCCGGCAGTTCCATTCCGACCGGGCTAGTGAACATCATCAACAAATACAGTGGCAAATGTCTGGACATGACCGGAGGTCCCGGGATCACAGCTCAGGATCAAGCGCCCTTTGATTTACTGCAGCAATGGGAATGCAATGGCGGCATGGCACAGAAGTTCCAGTTCATCCCGGAGTCGGGTGGCTGGGCGCCTGGCAGCACGACCAAGTGGCTATCGGCGAATGGCAACGGTTATCAGATCCAGTCTGCCGTGAGCGGTTTGGCGCTGGTTGTTCCTAACTCCACGACCCAGATGGGGGTCCAGATTTTCCAGAACGTGTTTATCCCAAATTCGAACCGTATTTGGATGCCTGCTTATCAGGGGAACGGCTACTTTTACATTCAATCGCTATGTAACAATCTGGTGCTGGATGACCGGCTCCAGACGGGATACGACAACGGATCCCGCATACAACAATGGACATGGCTGGGAGGCGAAAACCAGCTCTGGAAGATTGTGCCCGTTCAATAGCCGTGTAGAAGAAGTGAAGGAGACCCTTCGGGGTCTCTTTTTTATGCCCCGTCTTTACAAGGCCCCAGATGCTTATCGATGATTTTTGAGCTGAGTTTTGCGGCGTCGACTTCGTAGCTGCCTTCAAGATACCGGCGGCGTAGTTCCGCAATGCGATCTTCCGAGGGGTTACTCGCCTGGAGCGGTTCCAATTGGCGCGCAACGGCAGCGGCCGCTCCGTTCGATCCGGTAGACAACGATTTGGAACCGTCTCTCATAGGCTACTTCCTTATTAGATCTTATCGACTCTTATTCCCACTAATTTAACCGATTTTAGAGCCTAATCTATCTCCCGGAATAGGGAGGTCTAGGTAAGAGACGCTTTCGCCTTTCCGCCGCTTCTTCTCAAGTTTCCGGCGCAATCAACCGAAGAACCTCTTAGAGCGCTTAAAGCGCCTGAGCATAAGAGTCAACGAGAGGTTATGAGGCTGTAATGACCGCCCGCGAATTGGAAACTTGTGAGAGTTTAGCCATAGCTCCTGAGGTGAGGGAGCAATTAATCCTGGAGCATCTGCCGCAAGTAAAACTCATTGCGCGGCGCATTCATGAGAGATTGCCGGTTTCGGTCAGTTTGGACGACCTCATTTCAACGGGGGTTCTGGGTCTCATTGCAGCTATCGACCGTTATGACGCGAGCCACGATGTAAAGCTTAAAACCTATGCCGAGTACAAAATTCGCGGCGCGATTCTCGATAGCTTGCGTGGCCTGGACTGGGCGCCGCGTCAACAACGCAAACGTTCGAAGTTGATCGAATCGGCTATTTCAGCACTGGAACAGGAGTATCAGCGGACACCAACGGAAGACGAAATCGCCACTTACCTGGGTCTCTCCGTCTCCGAATATCAGGATTGGTTGACCGACAGCCGTGGACTGACGCTGGGAAGTCTGGAGAATGCCGGGACGGAACACGAAGGTTGCGATCTTCTACGATACTTGTCCGACTCGGATGAGCAATGGCCTTCTCAAATCGTTGAACGCGCCGAACTGGAACGGTTGCTTGCCGAGGGCATTGAAAGAATGCCTCACCTGGAGCGTACCGTGCTCAGCCTTTACTATTACGAGGAAATGACGCTTCGCGAAATCGCCAAGATTGTCGATCTGCATGAGTCCCGCATTTCGCAGTTGAAATCACAAGCCATTCTCAGGCTGCGATCGTATATGCAGAAGCGCTGGCCGTCGAATCATGGTTAGCGGCCTCCTGCTGGATCACTCTCGACTCTTGTCCACGGTGATCGTAAATTTAATAGTTTTGTGGTCGCGGATAATGTCCACCGGCATACTACTGCTGAGCTGATTTCCGTTCCGCGAGTATGATGTCAGATCTCTGGGATTGTTCACGGTCTGATTCCCGAGCGACGTAATTACGTCGCCAGCCTTGATTCCTGCCTTGTCTGCCGCCGATCCCTTTTCGACGTCACGAACTAATGCGCCCTCTTTTACTCCGAAGTACCGCGCAAGCTGCGAATTGATCTGCTCACATTCAATACCCAGGGCCGGATCCTTCCAGACGACCAAGGGAACCGGAAAAATCAGTGCGTGCATGTCCGGAAAATTGATATGCGGAAAGTTCACGTCCCCGGACGGAAAACCAAAGCTCCGAGAGGGTGGCGCGCCGGTCGTAATAATCGTTGTTTCGGGTTTGCCGTCGCGCCAATACTGTAATTTGATCCTTCTGCCTTGCGGCGTTTCGGCAACCAACCTGCCGAGTTGTTGGGCGCCCAAAATGTTTTCGCCGTTGTAGGTGAGAAGAACGTCGCCGGCTTTCAGCCCAGCCTGCTCGGCCGGGCTTTCCGGTTCGACGCGCGTTACTTCTACACCGCGCGGATCACCGAGCTTCAACGTTTTGGCCCGCTCCGTGTCGATATCGGTCAGGCGTACACCTAAATAGCTTCCTGTAGGGCGGAACTGCGCATTCAAGAGCCGCAGGGGAGCCTCGTCATCCGTTTGGCCAAACAAATTTGCGGAAAAAGCCATGGATGCCAGAAGAGCAACGAGGCTGAGTCCTAGGCGCATAAGGAAACCTCCAAACCGGAACGTTTATCAATTCCTAAGCAATATGGACGGACAACGTGCGAACTCGATTGGATCGGGCAAATTCTTTTTACCGGCGAGCGATCAATAGATATCCAAAGGCGCGTTTACACTGCGCAAAACCTGCAAACAACGTGCGCGGACATAGTCGTTTTCCTGCTCGGAGCGCATGATCTCCTGCAGCGTAATAGCCAGGTCGGGCGTAACATCCAGGTTCGGACCGACGGGCGCCAGGATATCGATCGCCTCAGAACGCACATCGGCATTGCTATCGTGTTGCAGAACAAATTTAAGGGCATCGCGAGTCGCAATGTCAGATGCGAACGGGCGCAAGCTTTCCAGTGCTTTTAGGCGCACGGCGGCGTTAGGGTCGTGGCGCACAGTTTTCAGCAAGGCATCGCGAATGTCGATGCCGTTCTGGCCTTTTAATACTTCCACGGAATCGACTCGAATTCCAGGATCGGTGGTGTCCTGCATGGCCGCGAGCAGCAGCCGGCGAACTGTCTGGTCGTCCGGTGTTCCCGTCACGGCTCGTCGATTTACCTGATCGAACAAAATACGCACTTGGTTATGGCCGTCCGGCTGAATCTCTCGAATGTGGGCGTACGACGGATTCACCAGACTCATATCGGATGTTGCACTATTCTCGGTGCCTATCGATAGTCCGTGACGATCTATCCACCGCGCGGATGTGAATCCGAGAAATACGAGAAACGAGGCGAGCGCCAGACCCAACGACCAGCGGCCGGTGAAGGGCTCTGTCCAGTCTAACCAAAATAAGCGGCGCGCCCTCTTTCCCTCCGCGTCTTGAGTGATCGCTACATTCAACTCTTGCCGGCACTGCGCGAGCAATTCCAGCGGGGCATCGCGGCGGGTGGAGTTGAGACTGGTGTGCCACGTTTTCTCCCGGACCAGGAACTGCCGGCAGGACGCACACTGCTCCAGGTGTTGTTCGAGAGCCTCCTCTTGGGCAAATTCCAGTTCGCCATAGAGGTAGAGCGATACGTTGCGTTGGCACTCGTCGCAAGTCATACGAAATCTCCCAAAGCGGCGCGCATCTTCTGGGTGGCCCGAAAGAGGCAGTTTTTCGCGGCTTCCTCTGTAACTCCCAGAGATTCTCCGATTGCACGCAGCCGCATGCCCTGGAAATGCCGCATTTCAAATACTATGCGCTCGCGTGGGGTAAGCTGATCCAAAACCTCATTTACCCGGTTAATCACTTCCGCGCTCATGAGTTGTCGCTGCGGATCGACATCCGCGCGACGCTCCGGAATGAACTGAAGACGATCTACTTCTCCAGCCGCGGTCTCAACGGCGGAGCTATATTCCTTACGAACCTTCCGCTTACGAATCTGATCCAGGCAGAGGTTCGCGACAATCCGATAAAGCCAGGTACTGAAAGCACAATCGAAGCGGAATTTCGGCAGATTACGGTAGACTCGAAGAAATACTTCCTGATAGATGTCGCGCGCATCTTCTTGCGAATGAAGCAGATTGAAGGCCATCCGCAACACTTGCTGGTCATAAGAGCGCACGAGTTGTTCAAAGGCTTCCGAATCTCCTCGCTGCGCCTCATGAATAAGCGTCTTCTCGTCTGTCCGCTCGATTGCGCCGCGCACAGCTAAGGTTCCAATGGTTTGCGCTTCGGTCTCCACCTCAACGATGGACGCATGAAAATCAATTTTGTCACGGGACCTGGAACGTCCCTAATCACTCCCTCACGACCGCGGTCCTGTAAGCGCATGAAAAGATTCGAAGCTGATTCTGAGCCGCGCACGTTCGTAAGCGGTTTCTGAAATTTCACTGCACCGGGGTTAGCTGGCCAACTCCAATTCAATCAAGCGCTTAGCCGGGTCGAGATGCGAAATTCGAAAACTCCGTACTTCGCCGGCCCGAGCTGCCGGCTTGCCGGCTATTCCGGAAGAGGCGCCGCCCTGCTTCCATTTGGCCGCGAGCATGGCACTCAAAGAGGAGACGTCGGTACTTTTGGTTGGAGCCGTTTCCGTAGTCTTTTCTTCGCGAGGCTCGAGCTTGCAAGTAGCTACCACGCCCTCGCCCAGTTCGACCCTGGCGCGATCGCCGTGAATCTCAACAAGCCTACCGCTCACGGTTTGCCCGGGCTGGTGCTCGGAAATATAGTGATCGACCGTAGTAGGTTCGAGCTGCTTCATACTGAGGCGAATGCGTCGCTTCTCACGATCGATCTCGATTACAGAAGCCTTTACAGTCTGACCCTTTGCCAGCTTTTCACGCGGATGGTCGAGGCGCTTTTCGTTTGTAATGTCCGAAATATGGATCATGCCTTCAATCCCGTCGCCGAGTTCAACGAACGCGCCGAATTGGGTGAGATTGGTGATAGGCCCTTCTATGGTGGACCCTACGGGCAGCTTTTGTGCGATCGTATCCCAGGGGTCGCCGAGCGCCTGTTTATAGCCCAGACCAATCCGCCGCTCCGCCGGGTTGATCTGTAGAACAACGGCTTCGATGCGCTCGCCAACTTTGAGCAGGTCGCCAGGTTTGCGCACGCGCTTGTTCCAGGACAACTCGGAAAGATGGATAAGTCCGTCGACACCGGGCACAAGTTCAACAAATGCGCCGAAGTCGGTGAGTCGCGAGACCGTACCGCTTACCCGCTCGCCAACATGGAAAGTGCGAGCCGCAATGGACCAGGGATCCTCCTGAAGCTGTTTCAGTCCCAGGGAAATCTTTCGGGCAGCCGGATCGATCTTCAAAATTTTCAGCTCGAGCTCGTCGCCTGCCTTCAAAACGTCTGAGGCTTTACCGATGCGCGAATAAGACATGTCGACCACGTGCAACAAGCCGTCAACGCCGCCTATATCGACGAATGCGCCAAAGTCCATAACGGTTCGAACCCGCCCGCGCACCGCCGCACCTTCCTTCAATTCGGAAAAGACTTGCTGGCGGCGTTGTGCCTGCTCTTCTTCTAGAATGGCGCGGCGATCGACGACCACGTCTTCTTTTTCGACATCAAGCTTCGTAATCCGGCACTGGATTTCCTGCCCAACCAATGCCGGCATCTCTGCGGCGTCGCGAACGCCGCTGCGCGACGCGGGCATAAAGGCCCGCACACCCACATCCACGCGGAACCCCCCCTTGACCTGTTCGAGCACCACGCCTGCGATGTTGTGCTTTTCTGCGAAAGCCCTTTGTAGGCCGCTCCAGTCTTTCGGCCGTTCTACACGAAAAGTAGAGAGTTCGTAATAGCCTTCTTCGTTGCGAGGCCCGATCGAGACTGATAGCGTCGCACCGATCCTGGGTTCGTCCGGCTGAGTTTCCCGCCACTTTGAAACGGATAATGATCCCTCGATTTTGCGCCCGACATCGATCAGGATTGCTTCGGGACCGACAGAGACGACGGTACCGTTAATCGTCTCCGTATTGGGCCGGTCGGCATGTTGTTGCTCGAAGTTTGACAACAGTTCAGCAAAACTGGATTCTTCACGCGGATCCTCTGCGGGAAGAAAGGAATCGGAGTTCAAATTGCTCATGACTGCGGGGATGCCCTTATTCTGGCATAGAGCCTCAAAATGACGGATGAAAATACGAACAGCGAAGAGGTGGTCGCGCGGCGGCCAGCCTGGTTCCGGGCGCAGGACTTTGCGTGGTTGCTATTCGTTACGATCCTGCTTACTACCGCGCCCGAAATCAACAACTATGATGCGTTAATTCTGCTGCCATTGATTGGAGCGTTTCAGATCATTGAGCCGCGGCTAAAGCTGTTTGCTTCACGACGAGGACAAATTGCTTCCATTGTTCTTAAGCTAATTTTAAGTTACTTGCTGGTGGGGTTTTCGCACGGTATTGAAAGCTATTACTACGCCATATTTCTTATTCCCGTGGTGTCGGCCGCTACCACTTTTGATTTAGCCGGAGTGATTGTCGTTACAGCCATTGCCTGTCTGGCCTACTTCTCCTTTCTTTTCCCAATCTATTTCGATTACAGCCAATTTCAACTCCCCCCGGACCAGATCAGGTTGATGTCCGTGCGTGTCTCTTTTTATGCCATTGTTGCGTTTCTGGTTTACGAGCAGGCGAAAGCCAAACGCGACGAAATGCAGCGGACACAGGAGGCCGCCGAGCGGCTGGCAGAATCGAACCGGAATTTGCGTCAGGCTCAGGCATCCCTACGTCGCAGCGAGCGCTTGGCGGCGCTCGGTCAGCTCACGGCGGGACTGGCTCATGAGCTGCGTAATCCACTCGGCACGATCAAAGGCTCGGCGGAGATGCTCATGAAAGACACTGTGCAGAGCCGGCCTGAAGTGATGACTGAAATGGCCGGCTATATCGGAAGTGAAGTAGATCGAATGAGCGGATTAGTTTCGAGCTTTCTGGATTTTGCGCGGCCGCTACAAGCGCGGTCCGTTAATGCCGAATTGCGGCCCGTTGCAGAAGAAGTGGTCAGACAGCACTCGGAGATGGCGGTGCAATGCGGCGTCAAGGTTCTGGTTGAAATGAACGAAGCGCCTTTGATGTTTTCTTTCGATCCGGATCTGCTGAAGGTTGCGCTCTCAAATCTGCTCCAGAATGCAATTCAGGCGAGCACGGAAGGCCAATCAGTCAGTATCAAGGCCGCGGTTGTGGGCGACAATGTAATGATCTTTGTTACGGATCATGGCCACGGCATTCAGAAAGAGCATCTTGAGACGATTTTCAACCCATTCTTTACGACGAAAAGCCAGGGCGTCGGTTTGGGGCTTCCAATCGTATCGAAGATTGTCGATGAGCATCATGGACGGATTAACGTATTTAGTGAAATAGGGAAGGGCACTACCTTCGAGATAGCGCTACCGAAGAGTCAGCACAATTAAGACACGCGATGGAGCAATGGCAGCACGAATACTGATTGTCGAGGATGAAGACAAGCTACGGCGAGTGATTCAGTTGCATTTGGAATCGGCCGGCTTCGACGTGGATGGCGCATCCACCGCCGAACAAGCATTGTCTCTGGCGGCAGTAGCCGACTTGGCAATCACCGATCTTCGATTGCCGGGCATGGATGGTTTGCAATTCATCCGTCAACTGCAAGCCAGAGGAGTGCAGGCGGCGGTAATCGTCATGACTGCGCACGGTTCCGTAGAAACTGCGGTAGAAGCGATGAAGTTGGGTGCGGCGGATTTTCTGCAGAAGCCGTTTTCACTTGACCATCTGACAACGGTTGTGGATAAAGTGCTTGCCATCCAATCGCTAAGGATAGAGAATCAGCGGCTGCGGCAGGAGTTGGATCAACGCTATCAGTTGGACAACATCATTGGCCGGAGCGCGGCGATGAGAGAAATTTTTCACACAATCGAGCGTGTAGCGCCTACGCGCACAACCGTGCTGCTGGCCGGAGAAAGCGGGGTTGGTAAAGATCTTATCGCGAGGGCAATCCATCAACACTCGCCAAGAAAGAACAAGGCTTTCGTCAAGATTAACTGCACGGCCTTACCCGAAAACCTGATGGAGAGCGAGCTGTTTGGCTATGAAAAAGGCGCTTTCACCGGAGCAACGGCGAGTAAGCCCGGAAAATTTGAGCAGGCCGACGGCGGAACCGTGTTTCTGGATGAAATCGGCGATGTGCCGGGTAACATTCAGGTAAAGTTGCTGCGCATTCTGCAGGAACGGCAGTTTGAGCGATTGGGATCGAACCTGACGCGAAATGTCGATGTGAGAGTGGTTGCTGCGACGAACGTAGATCTCCGGGCAGCGTTGGAAGAGGGCCGTTTTCGCGAAGATCTTTACTATCGGCTAAATGTCGTCCCAATGAGTATCCCTCCGCTTCGCGAGCGCAGAGAAGACATTCCTTTTCTTGCGATGCACTTCGTGCAAAAGCTCTCGAAAGAGTTAGGCGCCATTGCTAATGACATTAGTCCTGCCGCGATGGACCGCCTGATCGCGCACTCCTGGCCCGGTAATGTAAGGGAACTCGAGAATACGATTGAACGCAGTTTAGTTTTAGCTTCCGGCGAGGTTCTTCAGCCGGCCGATATCCGGATTGAGCCGCCTCGGAACATGCACGTAGCCGGCGCGCAAGAAATGCCGCTGCTTCCTGAAGGGGAAACGCTCGAACACTGGGAACAAATGATGATTCGAGAGGCGTTGCGGCGCGCCAATGGCAACAAGAGCCAAGCCGCCCGCATACTTGGGCTGACCCGGAATGCACTGCGCTATCGACTCTCCCAGATGGGTTTGGAAAATAACGCGTCCGACGAAGCCGGTACAGCCGGGGTTACCGGTTAATCATCGGCGGTTTTGGTTGCTGAAAACGTCTCCAAGACCTTTGCTGCTCTTTCCCGCACGACGTTTTCAGCGTCCTTTGTAAGTTTCTCGATCGCGGGAATGGCGCGCCGGTCCGCGATACGGCCCAAGCCCCAGGCTGCTGCCGCGCGGAAGAACGGCACCGGATGATTACACAGACGCAGCATCTGCTCTAGCGCCTCGTCTGGCTGATGGAAATAAAGACCGACCAGTGCGTTCACAACTACCCGATGACTCGAATCATTGAGCGCTTCGCGAAGGATGGGAACTACTTCAGTACCGGCCATTCCCCAAAGAGCCTCAATTGCGTTCGCGCGTACGCGCACGTCGTCCGATTTAAGTTGCTTTTCTACCAGAGCAGGATTGGGGCGGAGGGTGCAACACACCTTGACGGCTTTTGAGCGAATTCGCTGATCCGAGTGGCTTGTAAGGCGGCGCAGCCATGGAAATAGCACATTGGAGGTTCCGTCTCCCCCGAAAAGGTTCAAGGCGCGTTCAAGTCGTCGTAAGTCCTGCTCGGTGCTGGTCGCGTCGGCGAGCCGTTCAAATTTGAGAAAGAAGCCCGGATCCGCTTCGCGTATGATCTGCGAAACGCGATGAGCTTCTTCCAGCGACAAAAAATCCGGATCGAGAAGCAGACTTAAATACCGCCCGTCTGCGATCAGCCAGGGCAACATGAGGCGGGCTTCTGAGACGTTGCTCTGTGTCGCTATGTCGCGGACGCAAGTGCGCGCAATTTGCTCACAGGCCCGGTTAAGCCTCTCCGGAGAGGCTTCCCTAATGCGCCGGCACAGAATCCTGAATTTCGATTGATCGGTCTTTGCCAGGTGCAGCAGAGTCTCTTCGAGAGCTTCGTTCGGAGCTGCGGCCGCTGCTGAGAGGCTTTCTGTCACGTCTTCTTCTGATACTGGTTGTATTGCCTATAATGTGACGGCAGCTCTTATGAATTCCTATAGGAATCTTCCGGACGAATTGTCGGGAAAATGATTTTATCGCCGAAGATATTGGTCTGTCTTGTTTAACCAATCCTCGCGCGGAGGCGTGAATATATCAATATCGACTGTATCCTCCAGCGCGACCGCCGTATGCGGCATATCGGGAGGAATACAAAGAAATTCGCCGGCCCTCACAGTAATCTCCTTGCCGTCTAACGTAAAATGCAGCGCACCCGATTGCACATGCGTGATTTGCTCATTGTGATGCTGATGCAGAGGTACCACGCATCCTTTCTTGAGCAGTACGCGGGCTACCATGACCTGATGACCAACCACAAGCTGTCGATCAAACAGCGGATTTAGTGTCTCCTTAGGCAACTCGTCCCAGCGGACATGCTTAACCCCACCGCATTTGAGGAACTCTGTTTGTGCTACTTCACTCATAACTTTTCTCCGTTTTGATGGACCTAAAGTCCCTTATACATGCCGCCGTCCACCAGTATGGTCTGGCCGGTCACGAAGCACGCCTGATTCGATGCCAGCCAGACGATGGCGTCGGCCAATTCCTCGGGTTTGCCGAGCCGGCCGACTGGAATTTGATCGATCCAGGTTTGCTCGATCTCCTTTTCGCTCCGGCCTGAAGCGGCAGCGCCGTGCCTTGCCAATTCGATGAGCCGGTCCGTTGCAGTGTAACCGGGCGCAACGTTGTTCACCAGAATGCCGTCTTTGCCAAACTCGTTGGCGAGGCTGCGCACCAGTCCCATGACTCCAGCCCGCACTGCATTAGAGAGCACGAGTTGCGGCTGTGGCTGGCGCACCGTAATGGAACTGATCATAATGATGCGTCCCCAGCTTTGGCGTTGCATATGGGGAATTACTGCCCGTGCGAACGCTGCCGCGCTGCGCAGGTTAAGAACGAACGCATCGTCCCATTCCTGGTCCGTTGTCGAAAGGAAGGATTTGGCAGGTGGGCCGCCCGCGTTCGTAACACAAATGTCGAGACGGCCGAAGATCCGACTCACGTCGGTAACGAACCGGTCCAGTGCTGCTGTATCGCGTACGTCTACTCGCGCTTGATGAACCTGAACGCCGAATTGGGCTCGGATCGTTCCGGCAACCTGCTCGAGTGCTTTCGTATTTCGAGCACAGAGCGCGACGTGAGCGCCTTCGGCGGCCAGTGCGAACGCAGCGGCGCGGCCCAAGCCCTGGCTTGATCCGGCCACCAGAGCCACCCTGTTACGCAGACCTGTATCCATGCGACTGACTTTTCACAGTATGGCGCACTGGCGGAAACCGCTTGCTTACGCGCGCGGCTCAGAATGCGGCTGTGCATCTGCTAAGAGCATTTTCTTTAAGAACATAATCTGTCCGAGATGGTACGAGTTATGAGTCGCAACCAGCAGTGCTTCGCGAAGCAGCGTTTGCCCGGTCCCGTGCTCGAAAGGTTTGAACAGATTTTGTTCTGCGTTCTGTATTAAGGAATCCATCTCGTCTGAGTCCTTCTGAAAGGCTCGAACGCTGTTATTCCAAGCTTCGAGGTCGGGAGGCGTAGCGGCTTTCGGCCAGTATTCATCGGGCCAGCTTGGCGATTTGTGCTCCGGGTTTCGGGAAAACTCTAAAATGTCGCTTTGCGCGATCCGCATGTGTTCCAGAAGTTGCCAAGCCGAATGCGGCGCTCCGGGCGCCTTTCTCCCGCGAAGGTCAGCGGGAAAATCTTCCATTGCTGAATCGAAATCGATATGCGCTTCATGCCCGCTAATCGCATTGATAAGTTGCTTGCGGAGAGTTGCCGTTTCGTTGCTGGTCATGTCTCTATCATTGCGGGTTTTCGCGGAGACGCGCAGGATTAACGGGTGGCGGATTCGCGTTTGCCGGATTACCGGGCGCGGTAGCCGAGGACGGACCTGGGGGCGGCCACTTGGACGGTTTGAC